>JBARBX010000359.1:0-4583 GCA_049793535.1 Steroidobacteraceae bacterium
TATGGGGCCGTTGATCTTCGTCGACTCATCGCCGTTGTAACCGCATCCCGCGAGCGCGATCATCATTGCAAGAGCTATCCAGGGGCGCGTGGCTTCGGGTTCCTTGTTCATGGCGGATCCGTCGGAAGTTGGAAAGTGGCCTACTTTACCACGATGCACCGACGGCAATCTTCGCGGGGGTTGACAAGTCCGCGAATCCATCTAACACTTCACTACATGGTGAACCATAACGAAGAATTGGACCGAGTCTTCGCGGCGCTCATGGATTCGACGCGGCGAGCAATTCTCGCGAGACTCGAGCGCGAGGATGGCGCCTCGGTGAGCGATCTTGCGAGGCCCTTTGCAATCAAGCTGCCTGCGGTTATGAAGCATCTCGACGTGCTCGATAACGCCGGGCTCATCACGCGCTCGAAGGCGGGGCGGACCGTGACGGTGCGGTTGGCCCCACGGCCCATGCGGGCGGCCGCGGATTGGCTGCGCCGCTACGAGCGGTTCTGGTCAAGCCGCCTCGATCGGCTGGCGCTGTATGCCGAGCGCAAGGAAGCGGAAGCGAAGAGGCGCGGCAAGTGACCAGCCTCACGCTGGTACGCAGGATTGCGGCACGCCCCTCGATCGTGTTCGAGGCACTCACCACACCAGAGGGGATCGCCCACTGGTGGGGACCGGACGCCGGCCCCGTGCTGCTGGCCGAGATCGACTTGCGAGTCGGTGGGCGATTTCGGATCCGCTTCCGCTCGCTGGATGGAAGCGAGCACGAAAGCAGCGGCGAATATATCGAGGTCAAAAGACCGGAGCGGCTGGCGATGAGTTGGCGATGGCAGGGCGGCGAAGATCCGGGAGAATCGCTGGTCGAGATCGATCTTCGAGTCGTGGCCCAAGGCACCGAACTGACCTTCACGCATTCCCGCTTGCATGACGAAAACGCGCGCCGCAGCCACGAGGAAGGTTGGAGCGGAGCACTCGACAAGCTGCAGCGGCACCTGTCTGCCCGATGATTACCTTGAGTGCATTTCGTTGGGTGCCACCCTTCGCGCAGGGGCTGGTGCGCGACCTTCGGGTTCGCTGGGCGCTGGAGGAGGCGGGCATCCCGTATCGAGAGAACCTGATTGGACCCGAGGACCAAGCCTCCGCGGCCTATCGCGCGCTTCAACCGTTCGGCCAAGTCCCTGCCATCGAAGCGGGCGATCTCAAACTATTCGAGTCGGGCGCAATCGTGATCCACATCGCCGAGCAGTCCGAAGTCCTCATGCCGCCGGACGCCATTGGGCGGGCGCGGACGATTGCGTGGATTCTAGCCGCGTTGAATTCTGTAGAGCCCCATATCCAGAATCTCGTCGAACTCGACCTGTTCTACGCGGGCGAGCCTTGGGTCCCGCTGCGCAGGCCGATGGCCGTGGAGGCGGCGCAGAAGCGGCTTGCCGCGGTTGAAACCTGGCTTGGAGATCGCGACTATTTGGAGGACCGGTTCACGGCGGCGGACCTCATGTTGACCACGGTGCTGCGCAACCTGCGCCATACCGACCTCGTCTCCAGGCGGCCGGCGCTCAACGCGTATAAAGTGCGCTGCGAGGCGCGACCCGCATTTGAGAAGGCGCTCGCCGACCATCTCAAGCCGTTCGCGGCAAATCGCCGCTAGATTGCACACAGCCTCGCCCCGGATGGCCGGCATATCGAACCTGCCAACCACGGAGATAATCGAGTTGCCGCCGGTCGACTGCACGACCAGAAGATGCATTCGCAAAAGCCGACAAGCGCGACCGCGCGCCATCTGCGCCCACACGAGAAAGCCCGGAGCTGTTCGTCTCTGTCGCGTCACGTCTGTCAGTATGCTGTCTTATTCGGTAGTCTACTGCATTGCGATTCTGCAATTGTGATCCCGCAAATTCGGGCCGGGCTTGCTTGATTCATCCACCACGCGTTTAAAGATATGCCTTGTGCTCTATACCACCAACGATTTCGATCCAGCGCCGCTGGCAACGCAGTGATGTTCGTGTCACTGGCGTTCGGCCTGACTTGCGCGGGAGCCAACACCATGTGTGCAGCCGTTCAGCCAACTCAGTGGAATCGCGCCAATATACATGGCCATCCTATATCTTACGCCGTGCGCGGCAGTGGCCCGACGCTGATGTTCTTGCATGGGGGCGGCGACTCGGGTGAGCACTCTTTCGTGCGTCAGCTGGACGTATTTTCAGAGCATCACCATATCGTCGCGCCGGATCAGGTTGGCCAGGGGCGCTCGCCCGACGTACCCGGGCCACTGAGCTACACGGCCATGATGGAGGACACGGCTGAGCTGCTGAGAGTGCTGAAACTCAGGAATGTTGACGTTGTGGGATTCAGCGACGGAGGGATCTTGGCTTTGATGCTCGCGGTCCGGCATCCTGACTTAGTGCGACGACTCGTCATCAGCGGCGTCAACATTGCTCCTGAAGGCTTAAGACCTGAGGATCTGGACGAATTGCGCGCGACTCAGAACTCCAACCCGAGGACGATCGATGAGAAACTCGCGCGCCTGTGGTTTACGTCTCCCACGGAAGGGGAACTGAATCTAGGGCTGTTGGCAAAAATCTCCCAGCCGGTGCTTTTGATCTCAGGCGATCGCGATGCGATAACACTCGAGCACACGCTCAAAATATTTCACGCACTCCCCGATGCACAATTGTGCGTGTTGCCGGGAACGGACCACGCGACGTTTTCGGGGAGGTCCGAGTGGTTAAACCCAATCATTGACGCTTTTTTAAACCGCGTGCCGTAGCAAGCGTTCACAACGACGTTAAGCCATTTGTGGCCGATTGGCGTCAGTTAAAGTCTTTACAAGGGTTTGCGGCTGAGGGATTCGAATTGGCGCCATAACTAACTGATTCGTAAGCGCTTATAAACACGAAAGAGTCGAGTTACCCCGAAAAGTTACCCCGCGCGAGAGCTGGATATTACTCGACGGCGTTGGACACCCGTGGACAGCGACCGGCTATCGTCGCTGTAGTTGGCAAAAAATATACCAGCCTCGCAATACGCCCTAGGTGATCAAGCGGCCAACTTTAATGTAGGTCGCAATCCCACTCGAGAAGCCAAAACCAACAGCATGTCGGCGCTGAAATCCCGCCAAGCACCTTTCATCAGTGCCGATACACGGGGCTGAGTGATGCCGAGTTCCTTGGCGGCCTTACTTTGCGTCCAGCCTCGCCCTTTGATGTGTTCGCGCAGCGCGGCCATTAGATCGGCACGCATGGCAAGAACTCGCGCTTCGGCCTCATCGAACCCCAGATCATTGAATACGCTTCGATTGGCAGGCGTCGTATGTTGAATATTGCGTTTGCGCATGTTTCTACTCTCCTATCTGAGCAAAGCGGCGAGCAGCTAATTCCACATCCACCTTGCGAGTCTTCCGGGTTTTCTTTTGGAAGCAATGCAGCACATAAACCGCTTCCGGACGTGTAGCTAGATAGATTACGCGATAGGCCCCGGTCGCGTCCCGAACGCGAATCTCTTTCACGCCAGGACCCACAGTTTTCATTGGCTTCCAGCTCTCCGGTTCGAGACCTCGCTGCACGAAGTCTAAATTGAAGCCGGCATCCCGGCGCGCCTCATCCGGGAAAGCCTTTAAATCATCATGGCTGGAACCCACAAAAAGCAGCGGCTTACGGGTGACTTCCACATTGAATAGTATACAGGTACTTGTATAGTTATACAACTACCTGAATAGCGCCGCAAATTTGGATTGATTACCCCGCGGAGAACCCGGAAGCGTGACGGCTGCCAAATGAGCCCTCTCGGACCCGTTGCTGCTTGTCGGCATTCCCAAGACCCGACGGTCAAATTCGCGGCCCGGAGATTGGAACCAAGAGCGTTAGCTCAGCAATAGACCGTTTGGCACGTTCTGCAAGAGCATTGGCGTCTTTTGCTAGTTACGCCGACCCGCTCTTGAGCCAGACTGAAATTGTGAGCTGGGGTCCTGAGAGACACAGCGACTTTGGTAAAGCCGAAACCTCATGAAGGGTGACACAAATGAATACACATGAAACCACGACTCCAGTAAGAGCCTTTGATCGCGCCTATATCAACGGCCAGTTCGTCACTCCCCATGGAACGCAGATCGTCGATCTGGTGAACCCGACCGACAACAAGATTATCGGCAAGGTCACGATGGCAGACGAAATCGACGCCCGAAAAGCCATTGGTGCAGCGAAGGAGGCCTTCAACTCCTTTTCACAAAGTAGCAAGGAATACCGAATCGAGCTCCTGCAGCGGTTGCACGACGCCGTGGCCAAGCGAATGGATCAACTCGTTGAAGCGACGGTCGTGGAATACGGCGCACCGCAAGACCGTGCGAAGGGCTCCAACAACCTCGCGGCGAACATTTTCCTGCACTTCAAGAAAGTCCTGGAAGATTTCGATCTGGTCAAAACTGTCGGCACATCTAAGGTCTGGATGGAGCCGGCCGGCGTGGTGGGCATATTTACGCCATGGAATTCGAGCGCCGGCTCGATCGCGATCAAAGTGGCGCCGGCAATCGCTGCCGGATGCACGCTCGTCATCAAGCCCAGCGAGATGAGCGCTATGCAAACGGAAGTGTTGATGGACGC
>JBARBX010000360.1:0-2429 GCA_049793535.1 Steroidobacteraceae bacterium
TGGTGGGATTGGGTCTCGGCACTCGTGATATTCCCGACGGCACCACTGTGATCGTGGACGCCGACGGCGGCGCGCTTGAGTGGATGCCGACGGCTTCAGCCGTCGTTGACGCTCGGGCGACCGTTGAATCGCGGGCGGTCGGCCGCGCCAAGGCGCAAGCCGAGGCGCAAACCGAATGCCGGGCGCTCGACGGCACCCGCATCGAGGTATTCGCGAACCTGGGCAATGTGCAGGACGCCGCGGTGGCGATCGCCAACGGCGCCGAGGGCTGCGGATTGCTGCGCACCGAATTTCTGTTCATCGACAGGGAAACGGCGCCGGATGAGGGCGAGCAACTGGCCGCCTATCAAAGCATTGCCACGGCGCTCGGGGACAGGCCGCTGATTCTGCGGTTGATGGACGTGGGCGGCGACAAGCCGCTGCGCTATCTGCCGTTGCCCGAGGAAGAGAATCCGGCGCTGGGGCTGCGGGGCGTGCGCACCGCCCTGGCGCGCCCTGATCTCTTGCGCACACAGCTCTGCGCGGCGCTTAAGGTGCAGCCGGCCGGTCGGCTGCGGCTCCTCATTCCGATGGTCACCGACGTCGCGGAAATCATCGCGGTGCGTGCCGTGATCGAGGAGCTTCTGGCAGAGCTTGGCCCGAGCCCCATCGAATTGGGTGCCATGATCGAGACTCCCGCCGCGGCCCTCATGGCCTCCGCCCTGCTCCGCGAGGTCGATTTTCTGTCCATCGGCAGCAACGATCTCACGCAGTACACTCTGGCCATGGATCGCGGCCATCCCGGGCTTGCGGGCCGCACCGATGCCTTGCATCCGGCGGTGCTGAAACTCGTCGCGGCAACCGCGAGCGCCGCCGTGGCCGCAGGTAAGCTGGTCGCCGTGTGCGGTGGGGTGGCGGCGGATCGGTTGGCCGTACCGATTTTACTGGGGTTGGGTGTGCGCGAACTCTCCGTGGTTCCCGCGGCCATCCCTGCCATCAAGCGCCAGGTGCGCGCGCTGCGAATGAGCGACTGCCGCGAATTGGCGCTGCGCTGTCTCGATCTTGCGTCCGCCGCTGCGGTGCGCGCGGCGGTGGCGCAGGCGATGGGATCCTTAGGAGGCTTACCATGAAAAAGCAAGTTGCAGGCCTGCAGCAATTGGGACGGGCGATGATGCTGCCCATCGCCGTGCTGCCCATCGCGGGGCTGTTGCTGCGCGTGGGACAACCCGACCTCTTGAGCTGGCCTGCGATGTTTGCGGCAGGCGATGCGATATTCTCGAACCTCGGTCTGCTGTTTGCGGTCGGCGTGGGCGTCGGTCTCGCCCGCGAGAACCATGGCGCAGGCGGGCTCGCCGCACTCGTGGGATATTTGGTGACCACGCATGCGCTCGAATCTCTGGCGGGAGCGCCTGCCGGCGCCCTGGCCAAGCTCAGCATTCCGATCGGACTCTTGTCCGGCATCATTGCCGGCTACAGCTACAACCATTTCGGCGAGATCACTCTGCCGAACTACCTGAGCTTTTTCAGCGGCAGGCGCTTCGTGCCCATCGTGAGCGGTCTCGCGGGCTTGGCGCTGGCGGCCGTCCTGGGCTACGCGTGGCCGCCCATCGAACGCGGCATGGACACCATGAGCCACGCCATCCTGGGCGCAGGCTACTTCGGCATGTTTGCCTACGGCCTGCTCAATCGGCTGTTGATCATCACCGGACTGCACCACATCCTCAACAATGTGGCCTGGTTCATCATCGGCGATTACCACGGCGCCACCGGCGATTTGCATCGGTTCTTTGCCGGCGACCCCACGGCCGGCGCGTTCATGTCGGGCTTCTTTCCCGTCATGATGTTCGGGCTGCCGGGCGCCTGTCTCGCCATGTATCACACGGCGCGGCCGGAGCGCCGCGCCCGAGTGGGGGGCCTGCTGCTGTCGCTCGCACTGACCTCGTTCCTGACGGGCGTGACGGAGCCGATAGAATTCACCTTCATGTTCCTGGCACCCGTGCTCTACGTGCTGCATGCGGTGGCGACCGGTCTCGCCATGGTCATCATGAACTTCTTCGGCGTGCGGCTCGGATTCAGCTTCTCGGCAGGGCTGTTCGACTATGTGCTGAACTACAGCCACGCGCAAAAGCCCCTGTTGCTGCTGCCCATCGGCGCCGCGTACTTTTTGCTCTACTACGTCGTATTTCGGGTCACCATCGTGTGGCTGAATCTCGCGACCCCCGGACGCGAACCCCCCGGTACGGTGACCGAACAGTCGCTCCAGGCGCCGCACGGCCCGCGCGCGCCTGCTTTCGTGACCGCCCTCGGCGGCGCGCAAAATCTCACCGAAGTCGAGGCGTGCACCACCCGGCTGCGGCTGGTTCTGGTCGACAACAAGGCGGTTGACGAGGCGGCACTCAAACATCTCGGTGCGCAAGGGGTCATCCGCACCGCGACGAATGGATTGCAGG
>JBARBX010000361.1:0-9180 GCA_049793535.1 Steroidobacteraceae bacterium
GGATCGGGATCCCATCCGTCGCCGTCATTGGCGATCAAGAAAGTGCCCAACCCGTTGTACGGACTGTTGGGATTGAAATCTTCGCCCACGAAATCGTATCCCGGCAGCAGGCGGCCACCGAAACCTGCGCGCAGCAAGTCAGGGTGATCGAACAGCACCCCGGTATCCACGTCGGCAATCACAATGCCCTTGCTGCCGGTAGTGATGCTCCAGGCGTCGACCGCGTCGGTAGCCGACAAATCCTGAGTTGCGACGCCATCGGCCATCGCCGTGGGATTCGGCGCCAGCATGTACCACTGGCCGCTGGCCACCCCAGACGTCGGCTGAAACAAAGGATCGTTGGGCGTGACGGGGGCCGCTTGCACATAGCGGTGCCGGTCCACGACGGCAAACTGCACGGCGGGATCGGCGCGCAGCTTCGCGAGCGCGGCGGCGACGTCGGATCCATACAGAGTTTTCTGCAAGAACATGACATGCGTGCTGGAGGTGATCTGCCGCGACTTCGCCATGTTCAGCCCGCTGCGCAGCACCAGATTCGCCACATCCGCGTAACTGGTGCTCGCCTGGGTGATGCTAAAGCCCTGTGCCTTGAGGCGCGACCTCACCGTGTGGGTCACTGCATTGCTCGGCGTCGCCCTGAAAGCCACGATCAGCCGGGACGCTTCGGGTCCTATGGCCACAGGATTTCGGGGAACCGGGTTGAACTCGGGCGATGCCCCGGCGGTTCCGGCATGGGCGGGGATGACCCAACACCCAAGGCCGAATGCACAGACAAGAGCGGCAATGCGGGGCATAGATGAAGGCTCCAAAAACCATGTAGTCGTGCGCGGCGGTGCGTTTAACAGACTAACAACAAAGCGTCGGCCAAAATGCGAACTACGACCGCAAAATCCGCGAGAAATCATGGGGCTTGCGCTGTTTGGAATCCAAGCGTCGGCTCCCGGCGACAAGATCGGCGCCGTCCCTCAGGCGCAACGGGTAGAATGCTGCGACGAATCCAATGAATCTTCGAGGGGCATCGATGACTTACGATAATCGGCAGTTCTATATTGACGGCGCTTGGGTCGACCCGGTCGAAGCCAAAGAATTCGAGGTGGTGAACCCGGCCACGGAGACCGTGGCTGGCGTGATTTCGATAGGCACCCCCAAAGATGTGGACCGGGCCGTCGCCGCGGCGCGGCGCGCTTTCGAGAGTTATTCTCGAACCACCCCGGCGGAGCGCCTCGCGCTGATGGAGCGCATTCTGGCCGCCTACAAGGCGCACTACGATGAAATTGCGCAGGCCATTTCCACGGAAATGGGCGCGCCCATCACCCTCGCCAAGGGGTCGCAGACCCGCATCGGCGTCGGCCACATCAGCGCCATGATCGAGGTCCTGAAGACCTTCAAGTTCGAGGAAATGCGCGGCACGACGCGGCTGGTTCAAGAGGCGGTCGGTGTTTGCGCCCTGATCACCCCGTGGAACTGGCCCATGAACCAGGTCGCCGCGAAAGTGGTGCCGGCCCTCGCCGCCGGCTGCACCATGGTGCTCAAACCCTCGGAGTATTCACCCTTCAGCGCCATCCTGTGGGCGAAGGTGATGCATGCAGCCGGAGTTCCGGCCGGCGTGTTCAATCTCGTGAACGGCGACGGCCAGAACGTCGGCGCCCCGCTCGCCTCGCATCGTGAAGTCGACATGGTGTCGTTCACCGGATCGACCCGGGCCGGCACCGAGGTGGCGCGCAGTGCCGCCGCGTCGGTCAAGCGCGTGCACCAGGAACTGGGCGGCAAATCGCCGAATGTGCTGCTGGACGACGCCGACTTCGAACGCGCCGTGAAGCAGAGCGTGCTGCATGTGTTCCAGAATTCCGGACAGTCCTGCAATGCGCCGACGCGCATGCTGGTTCCCGAATCGAAGCTGGCGACGGTGGAAGCCATCGCCAAACGCATCGCCGAGACCGCGGTGGTGGTGGGCGACCCCACCTCCGACAAGACCACCGTGGGCCCCGTGGTATCCAAGCTGCAACTTCAGCGGGTCGAGGGCTACATCGAGAAGGGAATCGCCGAGGGCGCGCGTCTCGTGACCGGCGGCCTCGGGCGCCCTGAGGGATTGCCCAAGGGCTACTTCGTCAAGCCCACGATTTTCTCGAATGTGCGCAACGACATGACCATTGCGCGCGAGGAAATATTCGGACCCGTGCTGTGCATCCTGCCCTACCGGACCGAAGAGGAGGCCGTGCAGATTGCCAACGACACACCCTACGGTTTGGCCGCCTATGTCTGGTCCCAGGACAATGTGCGCGCGCGGCGCGTGGGCAATCGGATCCGCGCCGGCCAGGTCGCCTTGAACGGCGCTTATGGCGACATGCAAACGCCCTTCGGCGGATTCAAGATGTCGGGCAACGGCCGCGAATACGGAGAGTTCGGCCTGCGCGACTTCCTGGAAGTCAAAGCCATGATCGGAGTCGACGCCGCTTGATTCTCGGCGGGCACGGCCTTGACGAGGGGCCCCTTGGCTGATCCCGCCGTCCTGCGGCTCGAGAACCTCGGCAAACGCTACGCGCCGGATCGCCCGGCGCTGTTCGAGCGGCTGGAGCTCGAACTCCGCCAAGTCGAGTATCTGGCGGTCATGGGCGAGTCCGGCGTCGGCAAGTCCACGCTGCTCAACCTGCTCGCGGGCCTCGATCAGCCGGATTCGGGACGAGTGTTGCTCGACGGCGTCGATCTGTCGACCTTGGACGACGATGCGGTCACTCTGTTGCGGCGCCGCGCGGTCGGGTTCGTCTTTCAGGCCTTCCACATCCTGCCCTATCTCAGCGTCGAGCAAAACGTGGCTCTGCCTCTCGATCTCTTGGGAGTGGCCGATCCCGAGCGCAAGCAGCGCACGGCGGAGATGCTGGCGGCGGTGGGCATCGCGCCGCTCGCGCAGCGCTATGCACGCGAATTGTCCGGCGGCGAGGTGCAGCGCATTGCCATCGCACGCGCGCTGGTGCATCGGCCGCGCCTGCTGCTGGCCGACGAGCCGACCGGGAATCTCGACCCGCGCACCGCGGCGCAGACGCTGGCCGTGTTGCGTGCGCAGGTGAAATCGAATGCCGGTGCCGGCATTTTGATCACGCATTCGCGCACCGCGGCTGAAACGGCCGATCGCATCCTGGTACTCGATGCCGAGGGCTTGCGACCCTTGAGCTTCGCTCCATGAGCGGCCCGCGCCATTCCGGCGGCGCGTTCACCGTTTGGCGGGTGCTGCTGCTCGCACAATTCCGAGAATCGCCCGGGCGCTTGCTGGTCACCGTGCTCGCCATCGCGCTGGGAGTGGCGCTGGGCGCGGCGGTGTACCTGGTCAACGGTGCCGCACTCAATGAATTTGGCTTGGCCACCAAGCGGCTGGTGGGTGAAGCCGACGTGGTGGTGCGGGGTCCGCGCGAAGGCTTTCCCGAGCGCTGGTTCTCGCAACTGGCCGCCGATCCGGCCGTCGGCGTGGCAAGTCCGGTGTTGGAGCTGGAGGTCGCTCTGCCGGGGCGGCGCGATACCCTCAAAGTGCTGGGCGTGGACGCATTTCGCGCCGCCGCCCTGCAGCCCGCACTCATGGGCGATGTCGGCGACGGCCTGTTCGCGCTCTTCGAACCCGACGGCATTTATCTGAGCAGCCGGGCCGCTGCGGATCTCAATCTGCGGCGCGGGGATGCGCTTGCGATCACGGTCGGCAGTTCGCCCAAGGCGCTGCGTGTGCTCGGCATTCTTGCCGAAGGCACGTATTCTCAGGCGCTCGGCCTCATGGACATCGCCTCGGCGCAGTGGACACTGAATCGTCTCGGCCGCCTCAATCGCATCGATTTGCGCCTGAGGCCGGGCATCGACGCCGACGCCTTTCGCCGTCGCCTGGAGAGGACTTTGCCCGCCGGTGTTCTCGCCATCGCCCCGCAGGTGGAACGCGATCGAGCGCTCACCGTGACTCGCGCCTATCGGGTCAACCTCAACATGCTGGCGCTCGTCGCACTCTGGACCGGCGCATTCTTGGTGTTCTCGACGCAATCGCTCTCGGTCCTGCGCCGACGCCGGTCGCTCGCGCTGCTGCGGGCGCTGGGGGTGACGCGGGGCCAATTGCAGCGAGCGCTCATCGGCGAGGGTGCGGTCCTAGGATTCGCGGGCTCGATCCTGGGCGTGATACTCGGCCTCGGGGTGGCGGCCGCCATTTTGCGGTTCCTGACCGGAGATCTCGGCAACGGTCAGTTGCACGCCGTGGGCGCATCCCTGCGTGCGGCGCCCGTAGGCCCCCTCCTCTTCCTAGCGATCGGGACCGCGGTGGCGAGCATCGGGGCCTGGCTGCCGGCCCGCGCGGCGGCGCGCCAGCGCCCGGCTCCGGCGTTGAAGGGCGGCGACGTCGATTACGCGCAGGTGGCTCGAACCAGTGCTTACTCGGGCCTGGCGCTGCTGGCATTGGGCGCCGCACTGTCGCGCCTTCCCGCCATCGGTGGCCTGCCGGTGTTCGGTTATGCGGCGATCGCGTCGCTGCTGTTCGGCGCGGTGCTGCTGGTGCCGACATTGACGGTGAAGGGACTGGGGTGGGCACCGCGAACGCATCGCCTGGTGCTCGACACGGCCGTGGCGCAACTGCGCGAAAACGTCGGCCTGTCGACGTTGAGTCTCGCCTCCATCATCGTGAGTTTCAGCCTGATGGTGGCCATGGCCATCATGGTGTACTCGTTCCGGCTATCCTTCGATCACTGGCTGGGCAAGCTGTTGCCCGCCGACATCCAGTTGCGCGAGCCCTTGGGGAGCGACACCGCGTACTGGTCGGCCGCCGATCAAGCCGGCCTCGCCGCGGTGGCCGGCGTATCGCGGATCGAGTTTCGCCGCAGCCGGCCACTGCTGCTCGATTCCGCGCGTGCGCCGGTGATATTGATCGCGCGCGGCGCCACGGCCGCGCAAACCGCGCAGGAATTGCCGTTGCTGCGAAGCGTTCCCCTGCCCCTGTCGCCGCCGGCGGAACCGCTATGGATATCCGAAGCCGTGCAGGATCTGTACGGCTATCGGCTGGGCGGTGAGATCGAGCTGCCGCTGGCAGGGCGCATGCGGCACTTCACGGTCGCCGGCGTCTGGCGCGACTACGCGCGGACCTCGGGAGCCCTGGTGATCTCGCGCGCGGCCTACCTCGCCGCCACCGGCGATGACAGTGCCAATGAGGGCTCGGTGTGGCTCAAGTCCGGCGCCGATGCGGCGCGCGTTGAATCCGCGCTCCGCGCCCGATTCGCTCGCGGCGATTCTCTCGAAATCATGACGAGCACCGCGCTGCGCGAGCGCAGCTTGCAGATTTTCGACCGGGCGTTCGCCATCACCTACGCTCTGGAAGCCATCGCCGTGCTCATCGGCCTCACCGGCGTGAGCTTTGCCGCCAGCTCCACCGCCCTCGCCCGCCGCGCCGAGTTTGGCGTGTTGCGCCACATCGGCATGCTGCGCAGGCAGGTCATCGGCATGCTGGCCAGCGAAGGATTTCTCATGAGCGCCTTTGGAGTCGCCTACGGACTGGCTCTCGGTACCGCATTGAGCCTGGTTCTGGTGTATGTGATCAATCGTCAATCCTTCAATTGGAGCATCGATCTGGCCATCCCTGCCTGGGAGCTCGCCGTACTCAGCGCCACACTGATCGGGGCGGCGGCCATCACCGCCATTTGGAGCGGTCGCGCGGCGATGAGCCAGGATGCGGTGCGGGCCGTGCGCGAGGACTGGTAGCGATGAGCACGTGGGGCCTGCGATGGGGGGCGCTGCTGGTCGCTGCCGCGGGCCTCGTCGCGGACCTCGCCGCGGAATTTGGCTATGCCTCGTCGCCCTCCTATGCACCCGTCGTTGCCGGTCAGCCGCTGCAATTCCCCGCGGACTACGGCAGCCATCCGCAATTTCGTACCGAGTGGTGGTACGTCACGGGCTGGCTCAGCACCGCACGCGGTGATCCGTTGGGATTTCAGGTCACGTTCTTTCGCACCAAACCCCCGATCGATGAGAACAATCCGAGCGCATTCACGCCGCACCAACTCTTGATCGCGCATTGCGCCATCAGCGACCCCAAGCGCGGCCGGCTCTGGCAGGACCAGCGCATTCGCCGCGCGGGCTTGGAACTCGCGGAGGCGTCCATCGGCGACACTCATGTGTGGATCGATCGCTGGTCGCTCGAGCACACCGCCGGCAGCTACGTCGCGCGGATCGACGCGGAAGATTTTTCACTCGACTTGACCCTGACGCAGACACAACCGGTGCTCCTGAACGGCGATTCCGGATTCAGCCGCAAGGGCCCGGCGGTGGGGGCTGCGAGTGAGTACTACAGCCTTCCGCACCTGAAAGTCGCAGGCAGCGTCGTGCGCCGCGGCAGCACCGATCGGGTGACCGGCGAGGCGTGGTTGGATCACGAATGGTCCAGCGAGTACCTGGACGCCGGGGCTGTGGGCTGGGATTGGATCGGCATCAACCTGGACGACGGCGCGGCGCTCATGGCTTTCCGCATTCGCGGCACGCAGGGCACGCAGAGCCCGCCGCGTTGGGCCGGCGGCACACTGCGCAGCGCGGACGGACAGGTGCAAATCCTGCAGCCGGCGGACGTGGAGTTTCACGCCTCGCGGCAGTGGAGGTCGCCGCGGACGCAGATCGCCTATCCGGTGCAATGGCAGATCCGCGCGGGACCGCGGCTGTTGGACCTGGTCCCCTTGCTCGACGATCAGGAGAACGATACCCGCGTGTCCACCGGGGCGATCTACTGGGAGGGTGCGGTGCAGGCCTTCGATCGGGGCCGCCTGGTCGGCCGCGGCTATCTGGAAATGACCGGATACGGCGAACGGCTGCGCCTGCGATAATGCGGCTTTGACCGGAGACTCCGTGAGCCGCGATCCCCGCTTCGACATCCTGTTCCAGCCGATCAAAATCGGCCCGGTCATCGCGAAAAACCGCTTCTACCAGGTTCCGCATTGCAATGGCATGGGCTATGCCCGGCCGCGGGCCCATGCCGGCATGCGCGGCGTCAAGGCCGAAGGCGGATGGGCGGTGGTGAGCACGGAGGAAGTGGAAATTCATCCGTCGAGCGATATCTCGCCGTACATCGAGGGGCGGTTGTGGGATGACCGCGACCTGCCTGCGTTGGCACTGATGACGGATGCCATTCATGAACACGGCGCATTGGCCGCGATCGAATTGGTCCACGCCGGCATGAATGCGTCCAATCTCTACTCGCGCGAGGTTCCCCTCGCGCCCAGCCACCAGGTCAATTCGGCAAGTTACGCGCCCCTGCAGGCCCGCGGCATGAACAAGGCCGACATCCGCGCCTACCGCCGCTGGCACCGCGACGCGGCGCTGCGGTCGCGCCGCGCGGGATTCAACATCATCTACGTGTACGCCGGCCACAGTTTGTCCCTGGCCATGCACTTCTTGCAGACACGGCACAACCAGCGGACGGATGAATACGGCGGGAGCTTGGTCAACCGCGCGCGCCTGCTGCGCGAGCTCATCGAAGACACGAAGGAGGCGGTCGGCGCCGATTGTGCCGTTGCAGTGCGCTTCGCGGTCGACGAGCTGCGCGGCGACGACGGTATCCGTGCGCAGGCCGAGGGACGCGAGATCGTCGCCATGCTCGCCGAGTTGCCGGACCTGTGGGACGTGAATGTCAGCGACTGGCCCAACGACTCGAAAACCTCTCGATTCGCGGCGGAAGGCTATCAAGAGGAATTCGTTCGATTCGTCAAGACGGTGACGACCAAGCCCGTGGTCGGTGTCGGCCGTTTCACCTCGCCGGACACCATGGTGTCGCAGATTCGGCGCGGCATCCTGGACATGATCGGCGCCGCACGCCCCTCCATCGCCGATCCTTTTCTGCCGAAGAAGATCGAAAACGGGGACGTCGACGACATCCGCGAATGCATCGGCTGCAATGTCTGTGTCACCGGGGACTACACCATGACGCCGATCCGCTGCACTCAGAATCCCACCATGGGCGAGGAATGGCGCAAGGGCTGGCACCCCGAAACCGTGCCGCCGCGTTCCGGGAACGATAGCTTTCTCATCGTCGGCGCAGGTCCCGCAGGTCTCGAGTGCGCGCGCGTCTTGGGGCGGCGCGGATATACGGTTCACCTGGCAGAGGCCGGCGAGCAATTGGGAGGCCGGGTGACGCGCGAATCGCGGCTGCCGGGACTCGCGGCCTGGGCACGAGTTAGGGATTATCGGCTGCATCAGCTAAACAAGATGCAGCACGTCGAGATCCTGCGAGGCAGCCCGGTCAGCGCCGAGGAGGTGTTGGAATTCGGGGCCACCCGGGTGGTCATCGCCGCCGGCAGCCGCTGGCGGCGCGATGGCGTCGGCAGGGCCCACAGCCGCCCCATCCCGGGATTCGATGCGTCGCGCAACGTGTTCACACCCGATGATTGGGCGGACGGAGCGCGCATCTCAGGACCCGTCGTCGTGTTCGACGACGATCATTATTATTGGGGTGCGCTGCTCGCGGAACAGTTGCGCTCGGACGGACTCGACGTGTGTCTGGTCACCCCCTCCGACCGCGTCTCGGCCTGGACCGTCAACACTCTGGAGCAGCACGCCATTCAAAAGCGAGTGCTGGAACTCGGCATTGCCGTACGCACCAATCGCAATGTAGTCGAGTACGACGGCTCCTCGGTCGGACTCGAATGCACCTACACCGGCCGCCGCGAGACCTTGCCGGCCGCGGCAGTCATCACCGTGACCTCGCGACTGCCGAGCGAGCAACTGGTGCTGTCGCTCAACGAATCCGCGGCAGCACTGGCGAAGGCGGGAATCGTCTCGGTCACGGCCATCGGCGATTGCTTGGCGCCGAGCACCATTGCCGCCGCCGTGTACGCCGGGCATCGCTACGCGCGCGAGTACGATCAGCCGGCATCCGATGCGGCGGCGTTTCAACGCGAATTGACCGACATCACGTTGAGCTAAAGGACGGAGGCATTGATCATGAAAATCGGATTCATCGGCTTGGGACAAATGGGCGCCGCCATCGCCGCCCATTTGGTGGGCGCGCGGCACGATGTCAGCGTGTGGAATCGCAGCGCCGGCAAGGCGCAGCCTCTCACGCAGGCCGGTGCCACGCTCGCACCCACGCCTGGGGCGGCCGCCATGGGCAAAGACGCGGTATTCACGATGCTGGCCGATGATGCGGCTCTCGAGGCCGTGCTCGAGGGCGAGCATGGTCTGTAC
>JBARBX010000362.1:0-6163 GCA_049793535.1 Steroidobacteraceae bacterium
TCGCGCTTGGCGAGAGCGTCGGCGATGAAGCCGCCGGCGACGATGCCGATGCCCACGGCGACTCCACCCGCAAGTCCGACGATGACCCCCACCGTCGTATAGTCGAGATCGAAGGCACGGCGGAAATAGGGATGGACGAAGGCGTAGAACCCGTACGCGGCGAATCCGCCGATGGTCACGCCCAGCACCATGTGAAGCACGGGACGGTCCGACAGCAAAGTCCTGGCGACGGCCCAGAGTTCGCGCGCCTCACCCCAAAACGAGAACGGCGGCAACGCCGCCCGCTCCGCGCGGCCCGTATCCCACTCCGAGTAGCCGCGCGGCGGCTCGCGAATCACCAGCTTTATCAAAAGGCCGACCCCGATGCCCGGCAGGCCCACCGCCGCACAGGCGGCGCGCCATCCCCAATGCTGGACCACGTAGCTGCCGCCGACGGCCGCCAATAGATAGCCGAGCGAAATGCCGCAGGAATAGATCGACAGCGCCGAGGTGCGCCGCGATGGCTCGACATAGTCGGATATCAACGAGTGCGCGGGCGGCGAGCAGCCGGCCTCCGCGACTCCGACCCCGGCCCTGATCAGCAACAGCTGCGGAAAGCTCGCCGCCGCACCGCACAGCGCGCACAGTGCCGACCAGACGATGAGGGCCACGGTGATGATATTGACGCGGCTCACGCGCTCTGCGAGCCGCGCAACGGGAATTCCTCCGAAGGCGTACAACACGGCGAAGGCCGTGCCGCCGAGAAGCCCGAGCTGCGTGTCGGTCAGCTTCAAGTCGAGCTTCATGGACTGGGCGATGATCGAAATAACGGTCCGATCCATGGCATTGAAGGTGTACGCCGTCATGAGCAGCGAGACCACGACTCGGGTGTACGCCTGGGAATACCGATTCGGCTGGTTCTGCAAAGAGTGGGTCCGCCTCGTCAAACTCCCACTATCCCACAGTCGGGAGGGCATTGGCGCTTGCAACATCGGCCTGGCTCGGCCGCATCGCTCCGATCTACGAGTCCAAACCCTCGACCCGGGTTTCGCGGCGCAGAAAGTCCAGCACCAGAGTTTCCGCCTTGCGGGGAGCGGTAGGGCTCAGGCTGCCATTGAATGCGCGATGGATGAGGCCTGACCTCCAGGAGTCGAAGACCGCCGGATTGATATAGGACTTGCGGCAGACCGCGGGAGTGTTGCGCAGCTTCGCGGCCACCTGCTTGACCACTTCGGCGATCTCGCTGCGCAACTTGCGCTCGCTCGGAATCTCCGGCAACGGAGTGCGCGCGAGCAGGGAAATGGCGTGAATGGTCGCGCCCCAGGTGCGAAAATCCTTGGCCGTGAAGTCATCGCCCATGGCCTCGCGCAGGTAGTCGTTGACCTGCCCGGAGTCGATGGGGCAACGCTGCCCATCGTCGCTGACATATTGGAACAGGTGTTGCCCGGGCATCTCCTGGCAGCGCCTCACGATCTGAGCGATGCGCCGGTCGTCGATGTGCACTTCGTGCTGGACGCCGCCCTTGCCGCGGAAATTGAGCACTGCGCGTCCGTCCTGAATGAAGCTGACGTGGCGGTTGCGCAAGGTCGTGAGCCCGAAGCTCTTGTTGTCGCGGGCGTATTCGGTGTTGCCGATGCGCACTCGCGTCGCGTCGAGGATGCTAACCACCACCGCCAGGACCTTCTCGCGTGGCAGCCCCGGCAATCCCAGGTCGCGCTTGAGCCTGCGCCGCAACTTCGGCAGCGCCTCGCCGAACGCCACCATGCGGCTGAATTTGGCGCTGTCGCGAACCTGCCGCCACTGCGGATGATAGCGATATTGCTTGCGCCCGCGCGCATCGCGGCCGGTTGCCTGCAGATGTCCGCGAGCCTTCAGAGAAATCCACACGTCCCGATACGCCGGCGGAATCGCGAGACTCGCGATGCGTTTGAGCTCCTTGGCCGCAGCCAGCCGGCGATTCTCCGGAGTCAGGTATCGAAAGCCCTTGCCCGCGCGCAGGCGCCGGATGCCGGGTTCGGCGTCCGACACGTAAATCAGGCCCGCCTCGACCGCCATTTGCGCCGCTTCGGCGGCGACGCCGGTGAGGTTTGCACTCAAGGTTGCGGATTTCAGGGTCATGGCGTCCGATTGTTAGCCAATCGAAACTCCGCGCGCTAGACGCTTTGCGCGCGAGCTGCGGATTTTGTGACGCAATTCTGTGACGCACTAGATGGAAGGCATTTCCGGCGCCGCGGCTCCATCAGCGGCCCCGCGCCGCCGGGATTACGTTACATCGCGCTCAGATCTCCAGAGCGACCGGTTTCTTGGAGCGCAGCGACATGATGAGATAGTACAGAACGCCGACGGCGATCCAGCACGCGCCGAGGGTTTTCGCCGCGCGATCCATTTCGATTAGCACGTAGACGATGATGCTCAATCCTGCGAGGGGAAATGCGAGGTGCCGCAGCCAGTCGCCGCTGCGATGGCGATAGAAATAATGACTGATCACCGAAAGATGCAGGAGCACGAAACCGGTCAGCGCGCCGAAATTCACCACACGGCTGAGGTCATCCAGGCGGGCGGCAAACAGCAATCCCACCAGCAGGGAGACCGCGGCGACCGCGAGCGTGCTCACGTACGGCGTCTTGTAGCGAGGATGCACTCTGGCCAGGATCTGCGGCAGCTTTCCGTCGCGGGCCATGGCGAACAAAATGCGCGACACGGCGGCCTGGGCGGCCATGGCATTGGCGATCGCAGAGGCAATGACCGTCGCCAGAATCGTCAACAGGCGCAACCAGGCACCGCCGGCGCGCTGCGCCACTTCGTAGAAGGCCGTATCCGGAGAGGCAAAACGCATGCCGCGCGCCAGATCGGTGGCAATCCAGGTTTGCAGCATGAATAAGACGCCCACCATCGCCAACGACAGCACGGTCGCCCGACCGACGGCGTATTGATTGCCGCGGCTCTCCTCCGCCAGTGTCGAGATGCCGTCGAAGCCCAAGAAGGACAGCACCGCGATCGAGGTGGCGCCGGCCACGGTCGCTGCGGAGAACATCTGCGGATCGTAAATCGGCTTGACAGTGAGCCGGCCCGCCCCCACTCCGCCATACAGCGCGACCAGCCCGATGATGACGAACAGGCCGAGCGTCACGAGTTCCATCGCCAGGATGTAGCGGTTGACGCGCGCCGTGAATTCGATACCCAACAGGTTCACGGTGGCATTGAAGGAGATGAAACCGGCAAGCCACACCCACGCAGGCACACCCGGAAAGATGGGCCGCAACGCCACCGCGCTGATCAGATACAGCAGCGAGGGCACCAGCAGGTAGTCGAGCAGAATGAGCCAGCCGGAGAAGAAGCCCGCGATTTCGTGCAATCCCCGCTGCGCGTACGTGTACACCGAGCCCGCCAGGGGAAACGCCCTGGACATGGCGGCGTAGCTCAGCGCGGTGAAGAACATTCCGATGAGGCCGAGCAGGTACGCGAGCGGCACCATGCCCTTGGATTCGTTCCATACGAAGCCGTACACCCCAAAAGGCGCGATCGGCACCATGAAGATCATGCCGAAGACGATCAAGTCCCTGGTCGTCAGCGCGCGGCGCAGTTGCTCCTTGTATCCGAAATCTTCAAGCGACATGCCGGGCAGTCTAGTCGAATATTGCCTGCACGGCGCGGCGCGTATTTCGTACAATGATTCGTGGGCACGACACATCCGCATACCATCCACCGCCACCATCTGGGCTGGGATCGCAGTTTTGCCCCGGTCGCTCGAATCGCGCCCGGCACGTCGTTGGAATTCGACGTGTCCGATTCATCCGGCAGCCAGCTCAGCGCGACTTCCACCGTCGACGATGTGGCCCGGTTGGATTTCGGCAAGATCAATCCCGTATCGGGACCGGTGTTCATAGAGGGTGCGGAGCCGGGCGACGTGCTCAAGGTCACCTTGCTGTCCTTTGTTCCCTCCGGTTGGGGTTGGACCGCGAACATCCCGGGCTTCGGATTGTTGGCCGATGAATTCAAACAACCCGCCCTGCACGTGTGGCGCTATGACCCAACCACTCTGGCGCCGGCTCTCTACGGACATTGGGGCAAGGTGCCCCTGAAGCCTTTCACGGGCACCATCGGCTTGGCGCCTGGCCAGCCGGGCCTGCACAGCATCGTTCCTCCCCGCCGCGTGGGAGGCAACATGGACGTGCGCGACATTGCGCTCGGCACCGAATTGTTTCTGCCGGTCGAGTGCCCGGGCGCCTTGTTCTCGGTGGGAGACACCCATGCGGCGCAGGGCGACGGCGAGGTATGCGGCACCGCCATTGAAAGTCCCATGCGCGTCGCGCTTCGATTCGATCTGCTGAAGCAGCAACGGCTCGCCTTCCCGCGCTTCAAAACCGAAGGACCCGTGAGCCGTCATCTCGACGCCAAGGGATATGAAGTTACCACCGGCATCGGTCCGGACTTGATGCAGGCCGCCCGGGATTCGGTCAGATCCATGATCGATCTGCTGGGCAGCCAATATGGCATGCCCGCCGTCGACGCCTATCTCTTGTGCAGCGTCTGCGGCGATCTACGCATCAGCGAAGTGGTTGACCTTCCGAACTGGACCGTGTCGTTCTACTTCCCGCGCATCGTTTTCGACTGAGCCGACACGCCTATCCGTCTAGCCCTGTTTCGCGAGCTGCACCAGCATCTTTCCGGTGTTGGCTCCGCTGAACAGGCCTATCAGGGCTGCGGGAGCTTGTTCGATCCCCTGCAGTATGGTGCTGCGGTAACGGATGCGTCCTTCCGCAAGCCAGCGTTTCATGTCGGCGAGAAATTGCGCGCGCAAGGGCTCGAATTCGTAGAAAACGAAGCCCCGCATCGTCAGCCGGTTGTAAATCATGTTTGAGAGCGTCGTGACCGGCTCGGATATCGCCCCGAAAGTATTGTACGCGGAGATCATGCCGCAGACGGCGATGCGCCCGAGTGCATTCATGCGCGGCAGCGCCGCGTTCAGATGCTCGCCGCCCACGTTGTCGAAGTACACATCGATTCCGTGCGGCGCCGCGGACTTGAGCGCGCCACGCAGCTCGCCGTTCTTGTAATTGATGACCGCATCCAGTCCGAGCTCGCTCTTTAGCCAGCGGCATTTCTCCTCGGTACCGGCACTGCCGATCACGTAACAGCCCTTGATCTTCGCGATCTGCGCCGCGACGCTGCCCACCGCGCCCGCGGCGGCCGACACGAATACGTTCTCCCGGTCCTTGAGCGCGGCGGTGACCAGCAGCCCGCCGTATGCCGTCAGGCCCGTCAAACCCAGGACGCTCATATGGGCGTCGAGCGGCATACCGTCGGCATCGAGCTTGGAGAGTGCCTTGGCTGCGGCGACGAAGTACTCGCGAAATCCGAGCATCGACTGGACATAGTCGCCCGCTTCAAAGCCGGCCTGGCGCGAGGCGATCACGCGCCCGATGGCGCCGCCGGGCATCGCTGCATTCAGCGGCGTCTGCCCGCCCAAGCGCGGGCGCATGGCGGGATCCACCGACATGTAGATGTTCTCGACCAGCACCTCGCCGTCCGCCGGTTCCGCCACATCGGTCTCGACAATGGCGAACTGGGTGGCGGAAGGCACACCTTGCGGACGTTCGAGCAGATGTACTTCTTTGCTGCGCATTCGTTGCCCTCCCCGGCAAACGCGGACTATATTGCACGTTCTCACGTGCACGAGGGAACGAACATGATGTCGAAGGCCTGGGTAGTCGGGATGGGTGCATGCGCCGCCGCGGCGCTTGCTTTGGGCGCAGGGTCCGGATCGGGTGCATCCAAGCACTACTTCCTGCCGGCGACGGCCGACAATGTTCAATGGGGTTGGTACGACCCGGCCGAAAAGCCCAAGCTCACCGTCCACTCGGGCGATACGGTTTCCATCGAGACGCTTTCGCACTCCCTGGGGCAGATCAAGCCCGGCGTGGGCATGGATGAGATCATGAAGCTGCGCCGGCAAAACGACGGCGGCGGTCCGCACTCGATCACCGGGCCGATCTACGTCGCAGAGGCGGAACCGGGCGATACGCTGGAAATACGCTTTCTCAAGATCGTCCCCAAACCCGATGCCTTCAATTTCAATCTTCCCGGCAAGGAGTTCCCGAGCGTCGGCCTGCTGGCCTCGGAATTTCCGGAAGGGTTCGTGCGCTACTACAAGCTCGACCTGACCAAGATGCAAACCGAATTC
>JBARBX010000363.1:0-30049 GCA_049793535.1 Steroidobacteraceae bacterium
GCATCCTTGGGTGCCGACCCAGCGGGCACAGTACCCGGCGGCTGCGATGACAGGCGCGCTTGAAGGCGATCTACTTCGGCGAGCCCGAGGGCGTGAATCTCGGTGGGCGAAAGCGCACTGTCGGTGGCACGTTTGACCAAAAATGCGTACCAGGAGGGCCCCAGGGGCAGCACCGATAAGGCCAGGCTGGTTCTTGCCCGAGGCAGGTATTCGCCTTGGATGAAGTCGTGCAATTTGCGGTACGCGGGCAGCAGCCTGTCCTTCACGGCGCCGGCCAGGCTTTGCGTCAAACGCGTCCGCTCGGACGCCGGCAGGGTTTGCGGCAGGGTTCGCACCGGCAAATAGAACACATTGGCCGGGCCCTCCTCGCCGAG
The DNA here is from genome assembly GCA_049793535.1 of Steroidobacteraceae bacterium. Lineage (GTDB taxonomy): Bacteria > Pseudomonadota > Gammaproteobacteria > Steroidobacterales > Steroidobacteraceae > Bog-1198. The sequence goes on from JBARBX010000363.1 coordinate 375, forward strand.
CTGCTCTAGCAGGGGCAGCGCCCGCTGTATGAGGGATCGCGGCGAGGTGTAGCCGCGCCGCATTCCTTCGCGCATGTTCGCGATCGCCTGCCCCGACCAGACTACAACGTCGTCGATCTGCCGCAGCCAATTCTCGCAGTCCTTGGCGTCGCGCAGCGGATGCTGCGCGGTCTGCGCGGCCGACCGCGCCAGTTGCAGCCACGGCCCATCGAAGGGATTGACCGGCAATAGTTCACTCGGGTAGGTCAATGCTTCGATGTCGAGCTCACGCTGCCTTTTGAAAATGTCGTAGGTCAATCTCGAGTCGGCGTTCAAGCCGGCGCGCGGAACGGCGAGAACCTCGGCCAAGTAGCGGCGTTCGATCGCCAGTGAATCCGCCAGTTGCTGCGGCGATATGGTTTCGGCGCCGAACCCTCGTTCATCCCAGTAGCGATCGACCAGCCGATTCAACTGCTCGGGGGGCACTGCCGGAGCGGCGGATTCAGGCGGCGCCGGCGCCGGCGGGGCGCTGCAGGCGGCGAGTCCCAGGAACGCGAGACCGAGCACCATTGCATGAGAAATTGGAGCCATGAATCGATTATAGGGCGGCCGGCGGGGTCATAATCGTGTGCTGGGGTTCCATGTACGGGAGAGGCCTATGTTAGTCGGAGCACAACCACGGCGTGTCGCGATCGTCGGCGGCGTACGCATTCCGTTCGTACGCGGCAACGGCGCTTATTCTCAAGTGGGCAATCAAGAGATGCTGACGGCCACGCTGCGCGGCGTGGTGGAGCGCTTCGGGTTGCAGGGGCAGCGCCTGGACGACGTCGCCGCCGGCGCGGTGATGAAGCACTCCAGCCAGTGGAACCTGACGCGCGAGTCGGTGCTGGGATCCGGCCTGGCCGCGGAGACGCCGGGACTCGACCTGCAGCGCGCCTGCGGCACCAGTTTGGAAGCGGCCATACTGCTGGGCAACAAGATAGCGCTGGGGCAGATCGACTGCGCCATTGCCGCGGGCGTCGATACCGTGAGCGATCCGCCCGTGGTCTACCCCAAGAGTTTCCAGCAGATCCTGCTTCGAAGCTACCGGGGCAAGTCGCTCGGCCAACGCCTGAGTCCCTGGTTTGGATTGCGCCCGAGAAGCCTGCGTCCGGTCCTGCCCGGGATCGCGGAACCGCGCACCGGGTTGTCGATGGGCGAAAGCACGGAACTCATGGTGAAGACCTGGGGCATTACCCGCGCCGAGCAGGATCAGCTCGCGTTGGAGTCTCACGAAAAGGCCGCCGCGGCGTACGCGTCCGGGTTCTACAAGGATCTGGTGCGCGACTATCTCGGAGTCTCCCGGGACAACAACATTCGCGACGACACGTCGCTGGAGAAACTGGCGAAGCTCAAGCCGGTATTCGATACATCGGGAGCGGGTACACTGACTGCGGGAAATTCGACGCCCATGACGGATGGCGCCTCCGCGGTGCTGCTCGCGACCGAGCTTTACGCGCGCGAACGCGGCTTGCCGGTGCTGGCATACTTGAGTTACGGAGCGGTTGCCGCCGTGGATTACATCGAGAAGAAGGAGGGCTTGCTGATGGCGCCGGCGTACGCGGTACCCCGGATGCTGAATGATGCGCACCTCACGCTGCAGGACTTCGACTTCTACGAGATACACGAAGCCTTCGCGGGGCAGGTTCTGTGCACGCTCAAAGCCTGGGCGGATCCGGCGTTCTGCCGCGACAAATTGCGACTGCCCGCCCCCTTGGGGACCATCGACAGATCCAAGCTCAACGTCAAGGGCGGCAGTCTCGCGATCGGCCATCCGTTCGCCGCGACCGGCACGCGCATCGTCGCCACACTCGCGAAAATCCTGGATGAAAATCGCGCCAAGCGCGGCCTGATCTCGATCTGCACCGCCGGCGGCATGGGAGTCACGGCGATTCTCGAGCGTTGACGCATCACCTTGAGCGCTGCCGAACGAACGCGCTATCCTGGATTCCACATGAAACTCAAAGATCCCCTGTTGCTGCGCCAACTGTGCTTCATCGACGGCGTCTGGGCGCCCGCCGAAGACGGCGGCACCATCGAAGTGCATAACCCCGCCACGGCCGAAACGCTCGGGCACATACCAAAGATGGGCGCCGCCGAATGCCGCCGTGCGATCGCCGCAGCGGCCAGGGCGCTTCCGGCCTGGGCGGCCCGCACGGCCAAGGATCGTGCAGTGATTCTGCGGCGCTGGTTCGATTTGATGCTGACGCATCAAGAGGATCTGGCCGTCCTCATGACGGCGGAACAGGGCAAACCGCTGGCCGAGTCCAAGGGAGAAATCCTCTACGCCGCCTCGTTCATCGAGTGGTTCGCGGAGGAAGGAAAGCGTTTGTACGGAGACATCATTCCCGGGCATCAGAGCGACAAGCGCATCCTGGTCCTGCGCCAACCCGTCGGCGTGGTTGCGGCCATCACACCCTGGAACTTTCCGGCCGCGATGATTACGCGCAAGGCCGGACCCGCGCTCGCGGCCGGATGCACCCTGGTCTGCAAGCCGGCGACGCAGACCCCCTATTCGGCGCTGGCGTTGGCGGAGCTCGCCGCCCGCGCGGGGATCCCCCCGGGTGTGTTCAACGTGATTACGGGATCCGCGGCCGCGATCGGCGGTGAGATGACGTCGAACCCCACGGTGCGCAAATTGACCTTCACCGGATCCACCGAGATCGGCAAGAAGCTGATGGCGCAATGCGCCGCCACGGTCAAGAAGATTTCCCTGGAGCTCGGCGGCAATGCGCCTTTCATCGTCTTCGACGATGCCGATCTGGACGCCGCGGTTCAAGGCGCCATCGCCAGCAAGTATCGAAACACCGGTCAGACCTGTGTCTGCGCCAACCGCTTGTTGGTGCAGGCCGGCGTATACGATGCGTTCTCGAAGAAGCTGACCGAGGCCGTGGGAAAACTTCGCGTGGGCGACGGATTGGCGGGAGTCACCGACCAAGGCCCGCTGATCGACGCCAAAGCGGTGGCCAAGATCGAGGAGCACATTGCCGACGCCGTGGCCAAGGGCGCCACCGTCGCATTGGGCGGCAAGCGGCACGCGCTGGGAGGAACGTTTTTCGAGCCCACCATCCTCACGCAGGTGACACCCGCCATGCTGGTGGCCCGCGAAGAGACTTTCGGTCCGGTGGCGCCCCTGTTCCAGTTCAAGACGGAAGCCGAGGCGATCGCCATGGCCAACGACACCGAGTTTGGCCTGGCCGCCTATCTGTATACGCGCGACCTGGCCCGTAGCTGGCGGGTGTCTGAAGCCATCGAGTACGGGATCGTCGGTTTGAACACCGGCATCATATCCACCGAAGTGGCGCCGTTCGGCGGCGTCAAGGAGTCAGGCATTGGACGGGAGGGCTCGAAGTACGGGATTCTCGACTACACCGAGATGAAGTACGTGTGCGTCGGCGGAGTGAGCTAAGGACCTGCCAACACGATGGATATGAGCCCGGTGCTGGGACGATTCCTGGAGTTCTCGCTCGCAACGCCGGATATACAGGCTTCGCTGGATTTCTACGCAAGACTGGGTTTCTCCCAGGCGGAGGTCGGCGAGGCCTGGCGCTATCCCTACGCCGTCGTGACGGACGGTAGAATCCATCTGGGACTGCATCAACACAGCTTGCCGGCTCCCTCCATGACCTTCGTCAGGCCGGATTTGCTCAAACACCTCGAGGCCCTCGAAGAGCTGGGATTGGAGTTCGAGTTCCGCCGCCTCGGCAACGACGTATTCAACGAGGTCGGCTGGTTCGACCCGTCGGGCCAGTTGATCAGACTCATCGAAGCGCGCACGTTCTCGCCCAGCAAGCGCTCCGGCACCGATACGTCGCGATGCGGCTACTTCGTCGAGATTGCGCTGCCCACATCGGACATGGAGGAGTCCAAGTCGTACTGGGAACGATTCGGGTTTGTCGGGATGGACGAGACCAACGACCGGCTGCCCCACATCTCCTGCACCAGCGACTATGTCGATCTGGGGCTGTATGAGCCGTCGCATTTGCGGCGTTCCACCTTGAGATTCGAGGTCGATGACGTGGGCGGTACCCTGGCACGCCTGGCCGAAGTCGGCATATCTCCCGCGGGGGAAATACCGGCGCCGCTGCGGCAGGTGCCGGCGGCGGTCTTGGTCGCGCCGGAGGGGACGCCGATTCTGCTGTCTGCAGCTTAGCCCGCGACTGCGACGATCTTGAACTTGACGGTCATCTGGTCTTGAACCTGCAGCGCGCCCAGCATCAGGCTGTAGGGAGTGAGCCCCAGCGCGGATTGACGCAGTTCCAGGACGCCGGTGGCCGATAGGCGGCCCGATTGCATTTGCAGCGCGAAGGGCACATCGATCGTCGACTCATGTCCGGCGACGCTGATGGCGACGCTGGCGACCATCGCTCCAGTTACTCCAGCCGCGCTGGCCGCGCCGGTCGCGACCTGCGGATTCGCGACCGCGACACTCTTGACGGTGATGGCCGGAAATTCGGCGGCGTCGAGCACCGCCGCGCTCAACATGTTCTGCAACGTCCCGAGTTTCGCATCGTCCGGTACTTCGGCGGCGAAGTCGGCGCCTTCTTCGGCGCGCGCGGAGGCCTCATCGACCACGAACGCGGCGCAAGGCACGTCCAGCGAGAATGTCGATGCGCCCGCGGCGGCGGCGAGATTGACCGCGCCGCGAAGCTTGCGGTTGACCAGCACGTGGTTGTGCCCGAGACGTGCCAGCGGACCGCCTCGATACACCAGAATCCGCAGTTCGGACTGCGCTTCATCGACATGGTAAACCGTACCCGGGGCGCCCATTTCCATGGGCGACGAGGATGCTCCAGGAGTTTTTGGCCCGGCGTGACGACCTTGGAGCGCAGCGCAGGCGGCCAGTACCAATGCGAGAGCGCCAATGCCGAGGATTTTGGACACGATCTTCGCACCCGCCTTGCTAAACTAAGACGTTGCAGTCTGCGCGCGGAGCTCGAAGCATGCCAAGCCCCAATGTCCCGACACGCTACAGCGCGGTTGCGCAGAGCTTCCACTGGATCATCGCCGCGTTGATCGTGACTCAATTCGTGCTTGCCTACGCGGCCGACGATTTGCCGCTCGGCGCGCACAAATTGGCGCTGCTCGCCCGGCACAAGAGTTTCGGCATGACCATTCTCATGCTGGCGATGCTGCGGCTGCTGTGGCGGTTCAGGAATCCACCTCCCGCGCTGCCGGCGGGCATGACTCCGCTGGAACAGTTTCTGGCACGGACCACCCATATCGCGTTCTACGTGCTGCTGTTTGCCATGCCGGTGACCGGCTGGGTGATGTCGTCGGCCAAGAATTATTCCGTCAGCTGGTTCGGATTTTTCACCTGGCCGAATCTCATCGGCAAGAACGAACAGACCTTCGAACTGCTGCGCACGACGCACCATGTCTTGAGCTACATTCTCTTTACTATCGCGGTATTGCACATACTCGCGGCGCTCAAACATCATTTCTGGAACAAGGACGGCGTGCTTTTGCGCATGCTGCCGTTTACCAAGGAAAAACGATCATGATGAAACGCCATGTCGCCTCGATGACTCTAGTCGCGTGTTCGTTCGTTTCGGCCGCGGTGAGCGCGGGTCCCGCGGCCAGCTATACCGCCGATCCGTCGCAGAGCCGTCTCGAGTTCACCGGGGTGCAGGCCGGAGCGGAATTCAAGGCCTCGTTCCACAAGTTCTCGGCCGCCGTCGAATTCTCGCCCGACGCGCTGGCGAACTCGCGTATCGAGGTGCAAATCGATTTGAATTCCGTGGATTCGATGGACAAGGACCGCGACTCGACCATACGCGGGCCCGACATATTCGACGTCGCGCATTCGCCGACGGCTCACTACGTCACGCGCAGTTTCGCCAAGACCGCCGCGGGTTACTTAGGCGTCGGCGCGCTGACATTGCGCGGCGTCACGAAAGACGTGCCCATCGATTTTCAGTTCACTCAAGCGGGCACGGGCGCCAAGCTGGTGGGGACCGCCAAGCTCAAGCGTCTGGATTTCGGGGCAGGGCAAGGCGACTGGAAGAGTACCGACGAAGTGGCTGATGCCGTGAAAATCAGCTTCTCGCTGCTGCTGAAGCCCAAGCCCTAGGATTCGGCTCTCCTAGCGCACCGGCAGTTCGCGCGATTTCTGCACGGTGCGCAGCGCGAAACTCGAATGCACCCGCGCCACATTCGGCAGGCGGGTCAGGTGCTGGCTGTGCAGGCGCTCGAAATCGGCGGTGTCCGCCAGCACGACGCGCAACAGATAGTCGTATTCCCCGGACATGAGATAACACTCCATCACCTCCGGGACTCTGCGCGCAGCCTCCTCGAACGCGTGCAGTTGCGCCTGTTCCTGCCGTTCCAGGGTGATGTTGACGAACACGTTCACCGGGCAGCCGGCCTTTTGCTGATTGATGAGCGCGGTGTATCCCTCGATGAAGCCCGACTCCTCCAGGGCGCGAACGCGCCTCAAGCACGCGGATTCGGACAGGCTGACGCTGTCTGCCAATTGACTGTTGGTGATTCGCCCGTCGAGCTGCAAGGCCCGCACGATGGCGCGATCGTAGCGATCCAGTTTCATTACTTGCCTTCCGGCCGAAGTTCGGCAGTTTCTTGCGTCAATCGACTAATACTCCGCATATTCTGCCAGAAATAGGTTCCCATGGACCCGTTTTTGCAATTTTCCGGCTGCGCGCGCCAGTACCCTACGCTTGCCCGAAGTACGTCTGCCCCAGCGGAGAGTCCCCACATGAAAATCGGCGTCCCCAAAGAGGTCAAGGTTCACGAGTACCGGGTCGGTTTGGTACCCGCGGGGGTTCGCGAACTCGTCGATGCCGGACACCAGGTGCTGGTGGAGAGCAGCGCCGGCGCGGGCATCGGGTTCGAGGATTCGCACTACAAAGCGGCCGGCGCCGTCGTCGCGCAGCGCGCCGAGGACGTCTTCGGGGCCGCGGATCTCGTCGTCAAGGTGAAGGAGCCGCAGCTCGCGGAATGCAAGCAGCTGCGCAGCGGGCAAATCTTGTTCACCTACCTGCATCTTGCCGCCGACCGCGACCAGGCGCTTGCGCTGCTGGCATCGGGCGCCACTGCGATCGCGTACGAAACCGTCACCGCGCCGGACGGCTCGCTGCCCCTGCTCACGCCCATGAGCGAAGTCGCGGGCCGGATGGCGGTGCAGGTGGGCGCCATCAGCCTGCAGAAGGCCAACGGCGGCTTCGGCGTGCTGCTCGGCGGCGTACCCGGCGTCGCGCCCGCCAAAGTCGTGGTGCTGGGCGGCGGCGTATCCGGCACTCATGCCGTGGAGATGGCGGTCGGCCTGCGCGCCGATGTAACCGTGGTCGATCGCTCGGTCAAGCGCCTGCGGGAACTGTCGTCGATCTTCGGCAGCACGCTGAAGACGGTGTATTCGACCGCGCACGCGATCGAAGAACTGGTGCGCGACGCCGACCTCGTCATCGGCGCCGTGCTCATCGCAGGCGCGGCGGCGCCGAAGCTCGTGACCCGCGCGATGGTGAAGACCATGAAGCCCGGCGCGGTCCTGGTGGATATCGCCATCGATCAGGGCGGTTGTTTCGAGACCAGCCGCCCCACCACGCACGCGGCACCGACCTTCATCCTGGACGGCGTGATTCACTACTGCGTCACCAACATGCCGGGTGCCGTGCCGCGCACCTCCACGTTCGCTCTCACCAACGCCACCTTGCCCTACGTCAGGGCGCTTGCCGATCATGGCTGGCGGCAAGCCATCGCCAACGATCCCGGGCTGGCTCGCGGGCTCAACGTTCACGCGGGCGTTTTGACCCACGAGGCGGTGGCGAGCGCTCTCGGTCTCGATTTCCGGGCTTTTCGCGCGGCGTAGTTCCGCGGGCGAGGGCGCCGCAGGCGCGTGTTGCTACTGTACGATCGATCAATTACTCTGCGCTCACCCTCTCGCGGCAACCCAAGGGATCCGACATGGCGCGCAATCCGCGCTTTGATGTTTTGTTCGAGCCGGTGCGCATCGGACCCGTCACCGCGCCGAACCGTTTCTACCAGGTGCCGCACGCCAGCGGCATGACCAACGCGTTGCCCCAGGTGCGCGCCGGCTTCCGCGAGACCAAGGCGGAAGGCGGCTGGGGCGTGGTATGCACCGGCGCGGTGTCGATTCATCCCAGCTCGGACGACTCCCCCCTGCCGTTCGCCATCCTCTGGGACGACAAGGACATCCGCGCGCACGCCTTGATGACCGACGCGGTGCACCGGCACGGCGCACTCGCCGGCATCGAGCTGTGGCATGGCGGCGCGTGCACCTTGAACCGCACCAGCCGGCTGGCGCCGCTGTCCCCATCCGGCATGCCGTGGCTGTCCACGCACCTGGGATTCATGGGCAATCTGCGTCCGCGCGCCATGGACAACGCGGACATCCAGGATCTGCTTCGCTGGCAGGCCGCCGGCGCGCGCCGCGCGATGCAGGCGGGATTCGACATCGTCTACGTGTACGCCGGCATGGGCTACCTGCCCTATGAATTCCTGCTGCCCGAATACAACCGGCGCACCGACGCCTACGGCGGCTCGATCGAGAATCGGGTGCGGCTGGTGCGAGAGATGCTGGAGGTGACCCGCGATGCGGTCGGGGATAAGTGCGGCGTTGCGCTGCGAATCAGCGTGGAGGAGCTGCGCGGCAAACCGGGCCGCAACGCGGCGTCCGAAGCGCACGAGGTGGTAACGCTGCTCGCCGACATCCCGGATCTCTGGGACGTGAAGATGGATTCCAGCCCCACCGATTGCGCGCCCTCGCGGTTCTCCCCCGAAGGAAGCCACGAGCCCATCGTCAACTTCGTGAAGCAAGTGACCCGGCGCCCGGTGGTGGGAGTCGGCCGGTTCACGTCTCCCGATGTGATGGTCTCGCAGGTGAGGCGCGGAATACTCGATTTGATCGGCGGCGCGAGACCCTCGATCGCCGACCCGTTTCTGCCGAACAAGATCAACGAGGGCCGGGAGCACGAAATTCGCGAGTGCATCGGCTGCAACATCTGCATCTCGAGCTGGCACGATGGCGTGCCGGTGCGTTGCACCCAAAATCCCACCGCAGGCGAGGAATGGCGCCGCAATTGGCATCCCGAGCGGTTTGCGCCGCCGGCGAGCGACTCCTCCATCCTGATCGTTGGCGGCGGTCCGGCCGGCCTCGAGTGTGCTACCACGCTGGCCCGCCGCGGCTATGCCGTGACCATCGCGGACTCGGCCCGCGAATTTGGCGGCCGGTTGCGGTTCGAGACTCGCCTGCCCGGGCTCAAGACCTGGGGCCGCGTGGTCGATTGGCGCATGGGACAGCTGCGCGAGAGGCCGAATGTCAACATGTATCCTGGAAGCGCCCTGGGGGTGGACGACATCCTGGGGCTCGAGCACCGCCACGTCGTCATCGCCACCGGGGCGCGCTGGACGCGAATGTTGTTTTCGACCTTGGAGTTTCCGGTCGGCGAGCTGAACCAGCCGGGGGTCTATACGCCCGACGACCTTGCGGCGGGGGTTGTGCCTCGGGGCCCCGTCGTCGTGTTCGATTTCGACAACTACTATTTGGGCGGCGCCATCGCGCTGCAACTGGCAACGCCGGATAGCGATGTCACCTACGTGACCACCGCGGGCAACGCATCCGCCTGGACGTTCATGACCAACGAGCTGCCCCTGGTGCATCGGGCGCTGGGCAGCGCGGGGGTACCGATTCACACTCTGCAGCGGGTGACCGGCTTCGACGGCGCCGCGCTGACGATCGCGGACGTCTTCACCGGCGCGCAAAAGAGGCTGGCCTGCCAATCGCTGGTCATCGTCGGCGTTCGCGAGCCGAGCGATGATCTATTTCATTCGCTCGTCGCCCGCGGGGCCGAGCTCGAGCGCGCCGGGATCGCCGGAGTCACGCGCATCGGCGATGCATTGGCACCCGGGGCCATCGTACACGCCGTTCACAGCGGGCATCGTTATGCGCGCGAGTTCGACGCGACGCCGGCCCCCGCACCTTATGTGAGGGATTATCCCCTATGAACGCAGCGCTATTGGAACCCACCCTGCCCTCGAGCTGGTACCGCAGCACGGAGGTCTACCGCGCGGAAAAGGAGCGCATATTCTGCCGCGAGTGGATCGCGGTGTGCCGTGAGGCGGAATTGCCCAATCCCGGCGACTCGTTGGTGCTCGACGTGCTCGGCGAGAGCATCTTGCTGGTGCGCAATCGCGAGGGCACTCTGCGGGCGTTTTACAATGTGTGCCGGCATCGCGGCTCGCGCCTTTGCAGGACGCCGGCCGAAACCGCCGCGCTGCCCGCGGCACTTCCCGGCGGAATCACCGCCGGAAGGCTGATCGTCTGCCCCTACCATCAGTGGTCCTATGATTTCAACGGCGCGCTGGTTGCGGCCCCTCACCTGAACTCGGCATCCGGCTTCAGGAAGCAGGATTTTCATCTGTACCCGGCGGGCGTCGAGGCGTGGGGCGGATTTGTTTTCCTGAATCTGACTCCGGGCGAGGCCAAACCGTTCGCCTCTCAGTTGGGCGGCATCCCGGATCGACTGCAGCGCTATCCGCTGCGGGATTTGGCCGTCGGCGCCACCATTCGCTACGAGGTCGCCGCGAATTGGAAGATCGTTTGCGAGAACTACAACGAGTGCTACCACTGCGCCGGCGTTCACCCGGAGCTCTGCGCGGTGGTGCCCTCGTTCCGCGAAGCCGGCGGCGGCAATCTGGATTGGAACCGCGGAATCCCGCACCGCCAAGGCGCTTACACCTTCACGCATAGCGGGACCACCGCGCGGCGCGCCTTTCCCGGGCTCGACGCGGATGAGCAGGTGCGGCATAAGGGCGAACTGGTGTATCCCAATCTGTTCTTGAGCGTGGCCTGCGATCATGTGGCTGCGTTCATCCTGCTGCCGCGCGGCGCCGAGCGCACCGACATTACCTGCCACTTTCTGTTCGAGACCCATGAAATCGACAAGCCGGGCTTCGATCCGTCGGATGCGGTGGATTTCTGGGATCTGGTCAACCGCCAGGACTGGGCGGTGTGCGAGGGCGTGCAGAATGGAATTCGGGCGCGCGTCCACGACCACGGCTTCTATGCGCCCATGGAAGACTGGAACCTGGATATACGGCGCTATGTAACCGAGCGAATCGGCGCCTTCGTCGGCGAGCTGCCGTCCTAGCGAATGCCGCGGGTGTCGGCCGCGCTCCGGTATAATCCCCAAAAAAGGAACTTGATGGCAACCAAGCGGCATGTACCGAAATTCCACCGCGCGACTCCCGCGGTGCGCCGCGAAGCATTGGTCGACGCGACCTTGCGCTGCCTCAAGCAATACGGCCACGAGGGCGTCTCGGTGCGCCGTATCAGCGCGGCAGCCGGAGTATCCATCGGCCTGATCAACCACCATTTTCCGAGCAAATCGGGGCTGATCGCGGAGACCTATGAGACCCTGGCGCTGTCGTTGCTCGACTCGATCCGCCGCCAGGCGGACGACAAGACGGTCTCGCCGCGTGACCGGCTGAGCAATTTCTTCCGCGCGTCCTTCGCTCCCGAGATCCTCGACCCTCAGCTCTTCAACGTGTGGCTGGTGTTCTGGAGCATGGTGGCGCACTCGAGTGAGATACGCGCCGTACACTTCAGCACCTACGCCAAGTACCGGGCTGTGCTGGAGTCGTTGCTGGGCCAGCTCGTGGATTCCGGCGCGGCGCCGCCGTTCAGGCTGCGCCCGGCGGCGATTGCGCTGTCGGCACTGCTCGACGGATTCTGGGTGGAGTTGAGCCTGAGCCCGACGGTATTCAAGCCTCGCGAGGCGATCGCTCATTGCGAAGACTGGGTCAATGCCCTCTGCCGCGGTGATTTTCCGCATCTGCTGGGCCTCCCCCGAGGCCGGAAGGCCGATGCCGCGCCCAAGCGCCGCAAAACCTAGGGCCCCCGAGGCGGCCCCGCCGCGCCGTCCGGCTAGTGGCGAAGGCGCGCTCTTGTTATACTACTGTTCAACAAGATCCGGGAAGGCCGAACATGGAAGCTAAGCGCTCATTGCAGAACGACTTGACCGCGCACGGTCCCGCGAACCTCGAGGGATTCAGTCTGCCGGGGTGGATCTACCGCGATGCCGATTTCCTCGAGGCCGAGAAGGAGCGGGTATTCGCGACTTCCTGGCAGGTGGTGTGCCATCTCAACGACATACCCAATCCCGGCGATTACCATACCCTCGATTTCCTCGGCGAGCCCTTGGTCGCCGTGCGCGGCCAGGACCGCGGCGTCAAGGCGTTTTTCAACGTATGCCGCCACCGCGCGGCGCGCTTGCTCGACGGCGGTTCCGGCCACTGTCCGGGAAGAATCGTCTGTCCCTACCACGCTTGGACCTACGATCTCTCCGGCCGTCTCACCGCGGTGACGCACCGCAAGGAATTTGCCGAGTTCGCGCCCGACCAGTACGGGCTCAAGCCGGTCGAGCTCGAGATCTACCATGGTTTCGTGTTCGTGCGCCTGAAGCCGGGACTGCCCAGCGTCGCCGAGATGCTGGCGCCGTATGAAGCCGAGTTGGCCGCCTACCGGCTGGAGGAATTGCAGCCGCTGGGCCGCGTCACCTTGCGCACGCGCCACGTGAATTGGAAGAACGTGACGGACAACTACTCGGACGCCATGCACATCACCGTGGCTCACCCCGGCCTCACGCGCCTGTTCGGCCAGAGCTATGGCGTGGAGGCACAACCCTGGGTGGACAAGATGTGGGGGTACCTGCGCGATGTCCCCTCCTCGCAGCTATCGGAGCGGCTGTACCAGGCGGTACTGCCGAAATCGCCGCACTTGCCCGAGGATCGGCAGCGGCTGTGGACCTACTTCAAGCTATGGCCGAATGTGGCCTTCGATATCTATCCCGATCAGATCGATTTCATGCAGATGATTCCGATCTCTCCCACCGAGACCCTGATCCGCGAAATCGCCTACGTTCACCCGGATGAGCGGCGCGAAATGCGCGCCGCGCGATACCTCAACTGGCGGATCAACCGCCGGGTGAGCCTCGAGGACAAGGCGCTCATCGAGCGGGTTCAGACCGGCATGGGCTCGCGCAGCTACACTCCCGGTCCGCTTGGGCGCGGAGAAGTCAGCTTGCGCAGCTTCGCGCGGCGCATGCGCGACCTGATCCCGGAGAGCCGCCTCGATGGCGCCCCGGCCCCCGGCTGGCACATGCACAACCTGGGCAAGAAACATGGTTGATTCGAAGCCGCGCGATGCGGTGATCGTCGGCGGCGGGCACAACGGATTGGTATGCGCGGCATATCTCGCGGCGGCCGGCCTCAAAGTGACCGTGCTCGAAAGGCGCGGCGTGGTCGGCGGCGCGGCCGTCACCGAGGAGTTTCATCCGGGCTTCCGCAACTCCGTGGCGGCCTATACCGTGTCGCTGCTCAATCCCAAAGTCATCCGCGATCTGGACCTGCCCCGCCACGGCCTCAAGGTGGTGGAACGCGGGCTCGCGAACTTTCTGCCTCTCAACGACACGCAGTATCTCAAGGTCGGCGCCGGCAAGACCGAACAGGAAGTCGCGAAGTTCTCGGCGCGCGATGCCGCGCGGCTTTCCGCCTACGGCGAGCGGCTCGACGTGATTGCCGACGTGCTGCGCGATCTGGTGCTGGAGACGCCGCCGAACGTCACCGCCGGCGGCTGGCTCGCGGCCATCCCTGAACTGTTGCGGGGTGCGCGCGCCGGCAAGCGCATCGCCAAGCTCGACATGCCCATGCGCCGCGAGCTCCTCGACCTGTTCGTCAAGTCCGCCGGAGACTACTTGGACGCCTGGTTCGAGAGCGCGCCCATCAAGGCCGCGTATGGCTTCGACGGCATCGTCGGCAACTACGCGAGTCCCTACGCCGCGGGCTCGGGATACGTGCTGCTGCACCACGTGTTCGGCGAGGTCAACGGCAAGAAGGGTGCCTGGGGACATGCCATCGGAGGCATGGGCGCCATCACCCAGGCCATGGCCAAGGCGGCAGCCGAGCGCGGCGTCGACATCCGAGTGGACAGCCCGGTGCGTGAAGTGCTGGTGGAGGCCGGCCGTGCGGCGGGTGTGGTGACGGAGAAGGGTGAAGTCATCCGCGCGCAGACCGTGATCTCGAACTTGAATCCGAAACTCTTGTACGGCTCGCTCATCGACCCGAATGCCCTGCCGCAGGATTTTCGCGAGCGCATCGCTCACTGGCGATGCGGATCCGGCACCTTCCGCATGAATGTGGCCCTGTCGGAGCTGCCGGACTTCAGCGCCCTTCCGGGCCGGGCTCTTGCCGAGCATCACACCTCCGGCATCATCATGGCGCCGAGCCTGGCCTACATGGACCAGGCGTATCTCGACGCCAAGGCGGGCGGATGGTCGAAGCGCCCCATCGTCGAGATGCTGATTCCTTCGACCCTGGACGACAGCCTGGCGCCGCCGGGACAGCATGTGGCCAGCCTTTTCTGTCAACACGTCGCACCGGTGCTGCCGAACGGCGCGTCCTGGGACGATCATCGGGAGCAGGTTGCCGACGTCATGATCGACCTGGTGCAGAGTCATGCGCCGAATTTCAAGGCGTCCGTGCTCGGACGGCAGATCATGAGCCCGCTCGATCTCGAGCGCACCTTCGGCCTGATCGGCGGCGACATCTTTCACGGCGCGCTGTCCCTGGACCAAATGTTCTCGGCGCGGCCGATGCTGGGACACGGCGACTATCGAGGTCCTTTGAAGGGGCTGTACATGTGCGGATCGGGCACGCATCCCGGCGGCGGCGTAACCGGCGCGCCCGGCCACAATGCCGCGCGCGAGATCATCGCCGATTTTCGGCGCGGTCGCGTGAAGCAGGCTTGAGCCGGCCCGGACATCGGCTTGGATTCGCCCTGATCACCGCATCCGCGGTGGCATGGAGCACCGCAGGACTCTTTACCCGCCTTACTGCCGTGGACTCCTGGACCATGCTGGCGTGGCGCGGCGTGTTGGGAGCCTTGGGATTGGCCTTGGTGCTCGCTCTGATGCCGCGGCAGGGCGGCCTTCGGGCACTGCGCAATCTGGGCTGGCTCGGCTGGCTCTTCGTGCTGCAGTCGGGGGCGGGGATGATTTTCTTCCTGACGGCGCTGCGCGCCACGACCGTCGCACACGTGGCGGTGATCTACGCCACCGTTCCCTTCATTGCCGCCGCCCTCGGGTGGCTGGCGATGCGCGAACGACCGTCTGCCGGCGCCGTCGCTGCGAGCCTCATCGCACTGGCCGGAGTCGCCGTCATGGTGGGCTGGGGAGGCGACGGAACGCTGCGCGGCGATCTCCTCGCGCTCGGCATGACCTTCACCATGGCGGTGGCCATGGTGGTCGCACGACACTACCCCGACCTGCCATTCCTGCAGGCTTCGTGCATGTCGGCCCTGCTGAGCGGATTGATTGCGGTGCCGTTCGGCCGTCCGATGCACGTGTCGGGCCACGATATTCTGGTGCTGACGCTGTTTGGGCTCACCATCTTTGGGGTCGGCCTGCCGCTGTTCACGCTGGGGGCCCGGCGCCTGCCGCCCATCGATACGGCACTGATCGGCTCCTTGGACGCGCCGCTCGCGCCGCTGTGGGTGTGGCTGGCATTCAGGGAAACGCCGAGCGCGAGCACCATGATGGGCGGTGCCATCGTGTTTGCCGCGGTGGGTCTCCATCTCTTCCGCGGCGCGGCGGCGGTCACACCCAGACCTGCCGTCGCGGAATAATCGGCGCCGAGCCCTGGCTATTTCTTCGACGGGTCCGGATAGTGGAACGGGTCGGTCAAGCTCGGCTGGGTGGGCACAACCTTGCGCGGCAGGGGCTTGTCGCTGTTCGCCGCATCCAGAAGTACGCCTGCGAGCACCGCCGCCGCCTGCCGCAGATCCTCCGTCCGCAGATGGTCGAAGGTGTCCAAGTCGGAGTGATGGACCCGAGTCTCGTAGTCCAGTGGATCCTGGATGAATTGAAACGCGGGAAGCCCGAGGCGGTTCAAGAACACGTGATCGGTGGCACCGGTCGGTTCGGCGACGACGGCGCCGCCTCCCATGCTGGCAAACGGCGCCAGCCACTCGCGAAAGATCGGAACCACGGCCAAGTTGCCTTCAGTGAAGATTCCACGGATCTTGCCGGATCCATTGTCGATGTTGAAGTAGCCGATCATGTCCGCGAATCCCGGCAGGGTTGCGACTGGATAAGTATCCGCCGAGAAATAGGCTGGAAGCTCCGCGAGCGCCGGATCGGTCGCCGGCGGGCGATGGGCGATATGCTTTTCCACATACGCACCCGAGCCCAGCAGGCCCTGTTCCTCGCCGGCCCATAACGCAAATTGAATCGTGCGCTTCGGCCTCGCGCCGATCGTTGCCAGGATGCGTGCGGCCTCCATCACCACGGCGCTGCCCGCGCCGTTGTCGGCGGCGCCGTCGCCGGCCACCCAGCTATCCAAATGCGCGCCGGCCATCACGTAGCCGGACTTCGGATCGCTGCCGGGAATATCCGCGAGTATGTTGTAGGCGTTGTGATCCCCATCCTCGAAGTGAACGCGGCTGTCGATCTCGAGTTTGACTTCGCCCAGCTTGGCGAGCCGCGCGAGGCGCCGGTAATCCTCGGCGCCGAGCTCGACGCCTGGAAGCTTGGGCGTTTTGCCGACGCGATAGCTATAACCCTCCCCATGCACCAGCCGGCCCTCCGTGCGCGACATCTGAATCCATGCCACCGCCCCTTCCTCCGCCAGGAACGCGTCGAGCTTGGTTTTGAAGCGGAATCGATCGATGCGCTTTTCGCGCGCTTCCGGATCGAAGGTCGGCTGCTGGTATTTGTCCAGCTTGGCGATGTCCGCATCGCTCAGTCGCTGGAAGGGCGGGTCGGCATCGTCTTTGGGCGGTCCGGGCCAGGTGATCAGCACGATCTTGCCCGATAGCTTGCCCTTCCAATCCGCGAAATCCTTGTCGCTCACCATGGGCGCGACGATCACCGGCGCATTCAGCGGTCCGTTCGTGGTGGGAGTCCAGGCAATGGGAATGCCGCGCAGCTCGAGCGGCCTGGGTGCAGTCATGCGCACATGCGAGGCTTCTATCCACCAGCCGCGGCCAAAATCGAACCCCTCGGCCCTGACGTCCTTCAAGCCCCATTTCTTGAATTCATCCTGGGTCCAGCGCTCGGCTTTGCGCATGGCGGGAGAATTGGTCATGCGGCCGCCGATTTGATCGGCGAGATACGCCGCGATATCGACGACTTCGCCGTGATTGAAGGCCGCATCGGTGATGCGGTTGACGGTGGCGACGTCGACCGGCGGCGCCGCAAACGACGGCACGGCGAGCAGGGCAAAGGCGCACGAGCCAGCAACCAGGTTTCGCACCGGCATCCCCTTCTTGTGGTTTACGCCAATGCTAGCAAGCGGCACGGCCTGTATCCACCGGCAGTGCTAGGCCTCGATTCCCTGCCCCTTGAGGTATTCATCGTAGGTGCCCCGGAAATCGGTGATGGCGCCGCCGGGACGCAGCTCGATGATGCGCGTGGCGAGCGCGCCCACGAACTCGCGGTCGTGGGAAACGAAGATCAGCGTACCGGGATAGTGCTCCAGACCGATCTGCAGCGATTCGATGGTCTCCATGTCCATGTGATTGGTGGGCTCGTCCATGAGCAGCACATTGGGCTTGGTCAGCATGAGCTTGCCGTAAATCATGCGCCCCTTCTCGCCGCCCGACAGCACCTTCACCGATTTCTTGGTCTCCTCCCCCGAAAACAGCAATCGGCCCAAGGTCGCGCGAACGATCTGGTCGTCGTCGGCCTTGCCCGTGTACTGCGACATCCAGGAGAACAAATCCGTATTGTCTTCGAACTCGGCCTGGGGATCCTGCGGCATGTGACCCGGCTGTGCGTTTTCGACCCACACGATGCGTCCCGAGGTGGGGCGCAATTCCCCTGCCAGGCAGCGTATCAGCGTCGTCTTGCCCACGCCGTTCGGACCGATGATGGCGATGCGTTCGCCGCCCTCGACGTTGAAGCTGAGATTGGCGAGTACTTTGTCGTCCGACCCTGGGTAGCTAAAGCTCAGTTTCTCCACCGACACCGCCGAGCGGTAGAGCTTCTTGCCCTGCTCGAAACGGATGTAGGGGTTCTGCCGCGACGAGGGCCTGATCTCCTCGATCTTGATTTTCTCCAGCTGCTTCTTGCGTGAAGTCGCCTGCCGGGCCTTGGATGCATTGGCGGAGAAACGCCGCACGAATTCCTGCAGGTCGGAAATCCGGTCCTTGGCCTTGGCGTTGGCGGCTTCGACACGCGCCCGCGCCTGAACCGATGCCAGCATGAAATCGTCGTAGTTGCCGGGATAGATTTTGAGCTGCTGAAAATCCAGGTCGGCGACATGAGTGCACACCTGGTTCAGGAAGTGCCGATCGTGGCTGATGATCACCATGGTGGCGTCATAGTTGTTGAGCGCGCTTTCCAGCCAGCCGATGGAGTGAATGTCGAGGTTGTTGGTCGGCTCGTCCAGCAGCAGCACGTCCGGTCTCGAGAACAGCGCCTGCGCCAGCAGCACGCGCAGCTTGAGGCCCGGAGGCACCTCGCGCATCGGGCCGTTGTGGCGCGATTCGTGAATGCCGGCGTCGGTGAGAATGCTGCCGGCCCGGGCCTCGGCGTCGTAGCCGCCATATTCCGCGAACACGCCCTCGAGCTCCGCGGCCTTCATGTAGTCCGCGTCGGTTGCCTCAGGGTCGGCGTAAATGCGGTCGCGCTCCTTCATGGCGGCCCAGAGCTCGGTGTGGCCGCGCATGACGACGTCGAGCACGCGCTCGTCTTCATAGCCGAATTGGTTTTGATTGAGCTTGCCGAGCCTCATGCCCGTCTGCAGCATGACATCCCCGGCGCTGGGCTCGAGATCTCCGCCCAGCACCTTCATCAGCGTGGATTTGCCCGAGCCGTTGGCGCCGATCAGGCCGTAGCGATTGCCGTCCGAGAACTTGACCGTGACTTGTTCGAAGAGCGGTTTGGCGCCGAACTGCACGGCGACGTTGGAAGTGGCAAGCATGTTTGTCCAATCGATGTACGAGGCGGCCGATGGGTCGCCAGGGCTGCGTCAAGTAGCCTTAAGGGGTACGGATGGAGTCGCGTCGGTCTCTCGGACAGCTCCAATCCGGCGGCGGATTCTAACCGAGCTTAGAGCCCGAGTCTGCGGTTTTCGACATATGGCCCGTCCGGGGCGCGTTTCCGCGGAAACCGGCCGCTTAGCGGATTCCCGTCAGCCCCCGCACCGAATCGATCAGACGGCGGGGATCGTAGCCCACGCCGGCTTTGAAGACGATTTCCACCTTCTCCACATCCGCAACATTTGCGGCTGGGTTCCCGTCCACCACCACCAGGTCGGCATCCTTGCCGGCGACGACCGTGCCGAAGTGCGAATCTTCGCCCAGCCACTTCGCGCCGTTCTCGGTCGCGACGTGAATTGCCTCTTCGGGACTGAACCCTGCCTCGACCAGCAGTTCGATGTTCCGCTGATCGCCGAATCCCGGCAACACGCCGCCATATCCGGTCGGATCGCAACCCGCCATCAGCAGGCCGCCTTGCTTCACGAAGTCCCTTTCGAACAGCATCTCCTGCTTCAGCAAGGTGGGCCACAGCGATGCATCGCCGCGCTCGGCGATGTCCGCCCGCCTCGTTGCGTAGTCGGCCCAACCCTCCGGCGCGACCGACTCTCGCACCCGCATCTCTTCGCTCATCGGCGGCCGATTCGGAACGAAGGTCTCAAAGATCGCCAGCGTCGAGGTCACCGCCACGTGGTGGGCGATGAGCGCCTTGATGGTCGACTGGATCTGCGGACTCTCCACGGCCAACGCCGCCACGGCGGCCCGGCTCGAATTTTGATCCGGACAAACTCCGTCCTTCTTCCCGGCAAAGAACTCTGAATCTGTCGGCAGTCCGTGCTCCAGGTTGTCGATGCCGAGCGCGGCCGCCTCCTTGAAGCCCACGGCGCAGAGATGTCCGGTCACCTTGAGTTTGTGGGCGTGCGCCATGTTGATCGCCGCCCTCAGCTCCTCGGGCGTGATGTGCATGTACGCCTTGAAAGAAGTGGCGCCTTCCGCAGCCCAGTAGTCGACCAGGCGCGCCGCATCCTCCGGGCCGGACAGCGTATGGAGCTGCGGGCCAATGGCCGGATCGCCCTCCAGATAAGGCCCCGTGATGAATAGCCGCGGCCCGGGAATCTTTCCGGCATCGATCGCCTGTTTCACAGAAATATCGGTGTAGGTCTCCAAGCTTCCCGCGGTTCGGGCGGCCGTTACCCCGCCCGCCAGATACAGGCGCGGCGCGCTGTCGGCCATCTCCCCATACAGCGGCAACAGTCCGGGCCGGGCATCCGGCAGCGGATAGAACAGATGCTCGTGCATGCCCACCAGCCCGGGGAAAAGACTTTTCCCCGTCAGATCCAGGATCTTCGCACCGGGCGGCAGCCCACCCAGGGACGCCGCCGGTCCCACCCACGCGATCTTGCCGTGATCGACGATCACTGTCCGGTCATCCTGGGCGGCCCTGCCGGTCCCGTCGATCACTCGCACGTGCTCGAGCGCGAGGACCGGCGCATCCTCCTTCACAAACGCCTTGAGCGGCGCCGGCGCCTGCGCCTGCGCCGCCATCGAACCGCAGCAAATCGCCAGGACGGTCGCAAGCCGCCAGCGATTCAGCACCGCATCCGACGGGGCTTCATCCGTCCGCAAGTTCAACCTCCCCCTCGATCTCGACGGGAATGTCGAAGGGCAGCTCGGCGAGGCCGACGGCGCTGCGGCAATGCGCTCCGACCTCGGGGCCGAACACTTCGAGAATCAGATCCGAAAAGCCGTTGATGACGCTCGGCTGCTGATTGAACCCCGGAGCTGAATTGACCATGCCGAACACTCGCGACCAGCCGGCAATTCGGTCGAGGTTGCCGAGCGCGCGATGCAGGCTTCCAAGAATGGACAGGCCCGTCAAGCGCGCGGCGACATACCCCTGCTGCACGCTGAGCTCGCGCCCGAGCTTGCCGAGCGGAGCCGCAAAGGATCCGTCGGGATTTTGCGGCCCGTGGCCGGAGATGAGCGCCCTGCGACCGACGACGCGCACGAATTGAAACGGCAGAAGGACTCCGGGCGGCGGCTGCGGCCGAGGCGGCAGCAGCAGCCCCAGGGAGTGAAGCTTGTCCTGCACTCTTCCCATCACTTCTTCCCGCGCGGTTTGCGGCGGGTTGCTTTGACGCCCACACGGCGCTTCCCTGCAGCGGCCATCTTGCGCTTCACCGGTTTGGCCGGCTTAGTACGTTTGACCGGCTTAGTACGTTTGGCCGGCTTAGTACGTTTGGCCGGCCTGCTGCGCATCACAGCTTTGCCGCGCTTGGCCGCCGCCCTCGCCTTTTTCGGCGCCCCGCTGCCGCGTAGCTGCTCCAGAATGGCGGGGTTCTCCAGGGTGGACATGTCCTGCGTGATTTCTTCGCCTCGCGCGATCGAGCGCAGCAAGCGGCGCATGATCTTGCCCGAGCGCGTCTTCGGCAAATTGTCGGTCAGGCGAATTTCATCGGGCTTGGCGATCGGACTCAATTGGTCGCCGACCCAGGCGCGCAGCTCTTCGATCAGGGCTTTCGCCGCCGCGCCTTCGGGGCGCGGCACGTTGAGCACCACGTAGGCGAACACCGACTCGCCCTTGATCTCGTGCGGCTTGCTGACCACCGCGGCTTCCGCAACCTTCGCGTGCGCCACCAGCGCCGACTCGATTTCCATGGTCCCCAACCGATGCCCGGCGACGTTCAGCACGTCGTCGATGCGGCCCATGATCCAGTAGTAACCATCCTTGTCGCGGCGCGCCGAATCGCCCGCGACATAGTATCGATTCCGGAACTTTTCCCAGTAGGTGCGCAGATACCTGTCGTTGTCGCCCCATATGGTGCGCAGCATCGAGGGCCAGGGGCGGGTGATCACGAGGTAGCCGCCGCCGTCGGGGGAGGTCACGGGCCGGCCTTCGTCATCGACGATGTCGGCAAATATCCCCGGCAAGGGTTTGGCGCATGAGCCGGGCTTGGCCGGCGTCACGCTCGGAATGGGAGTCATCATGGTGGCGCCGGTTTCCGTCTGCCACCAGGTATCCACGATGGGGCAGCGTCCGCCGCCGATGACTCGGTGGTACCACATCCACGCTTCCGGATTGATGGGCTCGCCGACCGTGCCGAGCAGTCGCAGCTTGCCGAGGTTGTACTTGGCGGGAACGGCGTCACCCAATTTCATGAGGGCGCGAATGGCGGTGGGCGCGGTGTACAGAATGTTGACGCCGTGCGCCTCGCAGATCTTCCAGAATCGTCCGCCGTCGGGAAAGGTCGGCGCGCCCTCGTACATGAGGACGGTGGCGCCCGCCGCCAGCGGCCCGTAGACGACATAGGTGTGGCCGGTGACCCAGCCGACGTCGGCCGTACACCAGAATATATCCTCGTCCTTGAGGTCGAATACCCATCGAGTGGTCAACTTCGCGTTGAGCAGATATCCCGCGCTCGAGTGCTGGATACCCTTGGGTTTGCCGGTCGATCCGGACGTGTACAGCAGAAACAAGGGATGTTCCGCGTCCACCCACTCAGGCTCGCAAGCGGCGCTCGAACCCAACACGGCGTCATGCCACCACAGGTCGCGCCCGGCTTGCATCGGACACTCCCCGCCGGTGCGGCGGTAGACGACGACGCGCTCGACGCTCGGACAGCCCTCGGCGAGCGCCTTGTCCACCGCGCGCTTCAGTTCGATCGCGTGGCCGCCGCGCCAGCCGCCGTCGGCGGTGATGACGAGCTTTGCCGCGGCATCTTCGATTCGATCCTTGACCGCGTTCGCCGAGAACCCGCCGAATACCACAGAATGCACGGCGCCGATGCGGGCGCAGGCCAGCATGGCGATCGCCGCCTCCGGAATCAGAGGCATGTAAATGACCACCCGGTCGCCGTGCCCGACATTCAGCGCCTTGAGCGCATTGGCGAACCGGCAGACCTCGGTGTGCAACTCGGCGTAGGTCAGCTTGCGGACGTCGCCCGGCTCACCCTCGAACAGGATCGCGGTTTTCTTGCCCCGCTCCGCCTGGTGCACGTCCAGGCAATTGTGAGATACGTTCAGGCGGCCGTCGGTGAACCAGCGGTAGTTGGGAGCTTTGGAGTCGTCCATCGCGGCGGTGAACGGCCGGTGCCAGTCGATCTCGGAGGCGGCCAGATCCGCCCAGAATCCGACGTAGTCGCGCGCGGCTTTGGCATACATTGCGTCCAGATCGCCGGCCTTGAGCGCGGCGCGTTTGCGGAACTGCGCGGACGGCGGAAATACGCGGTCCTCCTGCAGCACGGATTGAATGTCTTTTTGGGCCATTGTTCCCCCCGTCTTGAGTATTTTCCGCGACATCAACCATGCATGGCTTGCGCGCCGGCGGCGATGCGGCGCGCCTGCTGCCGCAAAATATTACCGAAGCCATGCCTGTCAAAAAAGAACTCGAGCTTCGCCGAATCGGGCCGCCGCGGCTTCAAGTCGTCCAGCGTCGCTTCGAGCGGTATGTCGCAGACGATGCCGGTCAATCGGCGCGCGAGGTACGCCGCTTCCTTGTGCGCAAGCAATCGGGCGGCGACCGCTGCGGCGCCGCGCAGCTTCATCGACGGTATGCGGTGGAGATTCGCGTACAGCTCGTCGAGCGAACCGAACACCGCAAAGAGTTCGGCCGCGGTCTTCTTGCCCACTCCCGGTACCCCCGGAATATTATCGACGCTATCGCCGGTCAGCGCCAAAAAATCTGCAATGAGCTCGGGGGGCGCGCCGAAACGCGGGCCGATGTCATGATAGTGGTAGCGTGCGTTGCCGCTGTAGTCCCAGAACACGTCGCCGTCGCGGATGAGCTGCGACAGATCCTTATCCCGGGTCACCAGCACATTGCGCAAGCCCGCGGCGCGCGAACGCGCGGCCAGAGTCCCGATGATGTCGTCGGCTTCGTAGGTGGAACTCGCGAACTCGGCGAGGCCCATGTGCCGGCAAAACTCGCGGCACAGTGCGAATTGCCGTTCCAAATCGGCGGGCGGCGATTCGCGGTTGGCCTTGTACGCGGGATAGATGCCGTTGCGAAACGAGGTCTCGCTGCGCAAGCTCACATCGAAGGCGACGCCGATTCGCTCCGGCCGAATCTGTTCCAGAAGATCCGACACGAAGCGCGCGAAGCCGTACAAGGCGTGAGTCGCATTGCCGTCGCCGTCGACCATGTCGGCCGGCATGGAATGGTAGGCCCGGAATATGAAGTAGCTGGCGTCGACGTAGTACACGACGCCGGAGCGCGCTTGCGGCTGGGCGGCCCCGGAAATCACATGGGCCAGCGTTGCATGCGCTCGTGCAGCGGGCTCGACCGGGGAAAATGCGCGATCAGATACTCCATTTGATCGGCCAGCACGCGACGGCCCTTCAAGAAGATGTATTCGGCGTAGGTGGGCGTGAACGGCACCGCCAACAGCTCCATCCCCGCCTGTTCCGGAGTCCGTGAAGCCTTGGCGTTGTTGCAGCGGCGGCACGCCGACACCACATTGCTCCAGGTGTCATGTCCG
This sequence comes from Steroidobacteraceae bacterium, assembly GCA_049793535.1. Taxonomy (GTDB): domain Bacteria; phylum Pseudomonadota; class Gammaproteobacteria; order Steroidobacterales; family Steroidobacteraceae; genus Bog-1198. Next base: position 24,882 of record JBARBX010000363.1, read on the forward strand.
CCGCGGCTGAACGGCGTCACGTGATCGCGCGACAACAGGCTGTAGCTGAAGCGCGCCCCGCAATACAGGCACAGATAGGCGTCGCGGCGGAACAGCGTCTGATTGTTGAGCGGCGGCGTGTAGGCGGAGCCGCGCAAGTTGCCGGGGTTGCCGGAAGTTCCCAAGGTGGCGATGATCGAGTTCACGTCCACGATGGTGCGCAGGCCGGTCCGCGCGCAGGTGCCCCCGTAGAGCCGATACAGCGGCGTTCCACAGGTATAGGCGACTTGCTCGGTATGATAGAGACGTGCGGCTTCCCGATAGTCCACCCATTCCAAGGGCATGCCGGACACGTCGGTACGCAGGATTTGCTGCGACAACGGATACGCCTGCGTCACGACCGCGAGGTCGTCCCGCCAATCCAACAATCTCAGTTTGCCCCGATGCGGCGTCTTCATAACGACTAAAGATAGTCGAGTCTTATGCCATAATTCAATGTTCCGCCTTATTGTACTGTTTGGGGAGAGATCTGCATGCCCGTCGTCGTCGGTGTCCTCACTGAGACCCAGTCCACGGAAACTCGTGTTGCCGTCGTCCCGGAAATCGCCGCGAAACTCAAGGCGGCGGGAGTTCGGCTGCTCATCGAGCGCGGTGCCGGCGCGGCGGCCCACTTCCCGGACGCTCTGTATACGGACGTCGAATTCGCCGATGCCCCCGCCATTCTTGGGTCCGCGGACGTGCTGCTGAAGGTGCAGCCGCCGACTCTCGCGGAGCTGGCCGCGCTCAGGAAGGGCACGGTGGTCGTCGGATACATGCAAGCCTACGCGCGGCCCGATCTGGTCCGGGCGCTGAAAAGCGGCGGAATCACCGCCTTCGCGATGGAACTGGTGCCGCGCATCTCCCGCGCGCAGTCGATGGACGCGCTGTCCTCGCAAGCGTCCGTCGCCGGATACAAGGCGGTGCTGATCGCGGCCAATACTCTGGAGAGATTTCTGCCCATGTTGACCACGGCCGCGGGCACCATCCGCCCGGCGTCGGTTCTGGTCATCGGCGCAGGGGTGGCCGGCTTGCAGGCGATCGCCACGGCGAAACGCCTGGGGGCGGTAGTCGAAGCGTATGACGTGCGTAGCGCGACCAAGGATCAGGTGAAATCGCTGGGCGCGAAGTTTATCGAAACCGGCGTCTCGGCGGAGGGCGCGGGCGGTTATGCGCGCGAGCTCACGGCGGAAGAGAAGGCCAAACAGCAGGAGGTGCTCGATGCGCGCATCGCCGCGAGCGACGCCGTGATCAGCACCGCCTCGGTCCCCGGCCGGGCGGCGCCGCGAATCATCACGCAGGCGGCCGTGGAGCGCATGAAAGCGGGTTCCGTCATCGTCGACATCGCAGCCGAACAAGGCGGCAATTGCGAGTTGACGCGCGCAGGCGAGACGGTCGTGCACGGCGGCGTCAAGATCGTGGGTCCCGTGAATCTGCCCGCCACCCTGCCGTATCACGCCAGCGAAATGTACGCCCGCAATCTGTTCAATCTGCTGAAGCCGGCGCTGGTCAAGGGAGAGCTTGCCATCGATTGGAACGACGAAGTATTCGCGGGCTGCGTGCTCACCCACGACGGCCAGATCAAGCACGAAGCAACGCGCAAATCCGTGGAGGGGTTGCCAGTATGATCGACGGAGTCATAGCACTTTATATATTCATGTTGGCCGCGTTCACCGGTTACGAAGTCATTTCCCGGGTGCCGGTCATCCTGCACACGCCGCTCATGTCCGGATCGAACTTCGTGCACGGCATCGTGCTGGTGGGCGCGATGGTCGCGTTGGCCGCCGCCGATACCACCCTGCTGCGCGTGGTCGGCGTCATCGGTGTATTTCTCGCGGCGGGCAATGCCGTGGGCGGCTACGTGGTGACCGAGCGCATGTTGAAGATGTTCGTGACCAGCGGCCGTAAGAAAGGATAGTGGGTATGCCCTCCGCGTCGACCATACAAACCGTGACTCAGCTGTCCTATCTCGTGGCGGCGGCTCTTTTCATTCTCGGCCTGAAGCGCATGAGCTCGCCGGTGACCGCCGTGAGCGGCGTGCGTTGGGCGGGCTTGGGGATGCTGCTCGCCACGATCGTGACCTGTGTTTTCGTGATGGGCGCCTCGACCGTCAACCTGGTGTGGATGATCGTCGCCATGGCGGCCGGCGGCATCCTCGCCTGGGTCAGCGGCAAGCGCGTCGCGATGACCAACATGCCGCAGATGATCGCGCTGTACAACGGCATGGGCGGCGGCGCGGCGGCGGCGATTGCGGCCGTGGAGCTGTACCGGGGCAGCGAGCACAGCGTCACGCACCTCGCCATCGCCACCATCGGCGGATTCATCGGCGCGGTGTCTTTCAGCGGCAGCTTGATCGCGTTCGCGAAGCTCCAGGGCCTGATCACCAAGTCGGTGCGCTTCGGCGGACAGAAATTCGTGAATTTTGGCGTTTTGCTGGTGACCGCCGCGTTCGGATTCATGATCGTTTCAGGCATGCAATTCGGCCTGCCCGCGGTGTCGTTGTTTTTCGCCGGCGCCTTGATCCTGGGCGTCGCCATGACTTTACCCATCGGCGGCGCGGACATGCCCGTGGTGATTTCACTGTACAACGCACTGACCGGCCTGGCGGTGGGATTCGAAGGCTTCGTGCTCGACAACGCCGCCATGATCATCGCCGGCACCGTGGTCGGCGCCGCCGGCACCTTGCTGACGCAGCTCATGGCGAAGGCCATGAACCGCTCGCTCGGCAACGTGCTGTTCTCGAATTTCGGCGAGACCTCCTCCGCGGGCGCCGCCGCCGCCGGCACCCAAAAGGCCATCGAAGCCTCGGATGCCGGGGTCATGATGGCCTATTCGCAGAAGATCATCATCGTGCCCGGCTATGGCATGGCGGTGGCGCAGGCGCAGCACAAGGTGTGGGAGCTCACGCAGCTCTTGATCGATCACGGAGTCAAGGTGCGCTTCGCCATTCACCCGGTCGCCGGCCGCATGCCGGGCCATATGAACGTGTTGCTGGCGGAGGCGGGCGTGCCTTACGACCTGATCTCCGACCTGGACGAAATCAACGCCGAGTTCGAAACCGCCGACGTGGCGCTGATCATCGGCGCGAACGACGTCGTCAATCCCGACGCCCGCGCCAACCGCGCAAGCCCGATCTACGGCATGCCGATCCTGAATGCCGACAAGGCCAAGAACGTCATCGTCATCAAGCGCGGCCAAGGCAAGGGTTTTTCCGGCATCGACAATGCGCTGTTCGGGCTCGATCAAACGCGCATGCTGTACGGCGACGGCCAGGCGGCCGTCAATCAGCTGATTCAAGCCGTCAAGGCCGCAGGGTGATCTGGAAGCGATCCCGGATCTGCCATTGCCTGGGATCGGGCGCGTCGTAGTCGACGAGGCGAATCATTTCGCCGGCCACGCGATTGCCGTGCAATTCGAGACGCACGTAGTGATAGTTGGGAAAATCGGCGCTTTGGAAACGATCCGAGCTCGAGCGCACCACGTCATAGGGCGCGGCGCCGCCGCCGCCCGACACCAGGTAGGTCACGCCGTCCTGGTCGAGCCGCTCATAGTTGTGGATGTGACCGGCGCTGACGATGAAGCTCGCAGCCGATTTCGCGGCGACCGTCCTCAAGTAGTCGGCCAGGGCGATTTCATTGGGGCGGGGGTTGTGATCGGCCAGCCGGCCCGACTGCGGATCGGCCACGGGCGGATGGTGCATGACCAGCAACACCAGACGGACCCGTGGGCCGAGCCCCTCGATCTGGCCTTCGAGCCAATCCCGCTGCGCGCTGCCCGGAAGGAGCGATGTGTCGGAGTCGAGATTGAGCCCCACCACCTTGGATCCGATGGCGACCGAATACCAGCGCAGGCCGCGCAATTCTGGAAACGCCTCCCACCAGCGTTCGAGACAGGCCGATTCCAGGCACGTCGAAAACTCATGATTGCCGAGCGCCGGGTAGATGCGCAGATGCCGCTCGCGCCACGCCTGAGTCTCACCGCGGTACACGGCGTAGTCCCGGTCGATGCCGTGCCAGGGAATGTCGCCGTTGATGAAGATGGCCGCCGGGTTCTCGGAGGCGACCTTGGCGACGAGCGCGCGTCTGGCCGCAGGATTGGTCGCGCGCGTTTCGGCGGCGTCCGTGAATCGCATGTCACCGTACGCGACCAGGACCAGGGGGTCGGGCAGTTCGGCGTCCGGCACGGTGAACGTGGACGGCGCGGGCTGCGGCCCCGCGTGCAGGGGAGCGCAGAAGGCGATCGACAAGATCAACGCACGGTGCAATTCAATCCTCATTGCGCGATGCTACGCGTGGGAGGACTGATCCCGCCATGAAATTTCCGGTCTATGCATTGCTGATTGCGCTCTGCGGTCTCGGCGCCGCACACGCCGCCCCGAGCCGCGCGGACGCTGAGGCGCGCTGGCACCTGCGCGTCGAGAATGTGCGGATCGTCCGTGACAACTGGGGCATCGCGCATATTTACGGAAAGACCGATGCGGATACCGTATTCGGCACCATCTATGCGCAGGCCGAGGACGACTTCGGCCGCGTCGAGCGCAACTACCTCAACGGCCTGGGGGTTCTGGCGAAGGCGGAAGGCGAGTCGGCCATCTACAGCGATCTTCGCCAACGACTATTCATCGATCCTCTGCTGCTGCCCCAGCGTTATGACAGCAGCCCGGTTTGGCTCAAGAAGCTGATGGTGGCCTGGTCGGATGGGTTGAATTACTACTTGTCGAAGCATCCGTCGGTCACACCCCAGGTGATCCGGCACTACGAGCCCTGGATGGCGTTGTCGTTTACCGAGGGCAGCATAGGCGGCGACATCGAGAGCGTGGATTTGCCCAAGCTGCAGAAATTCTACGGACCGCAGGATCAGCATCTTCCCCGGCCGGCGAAATCGCGGGCGTTGGAAGCGCAGGCGGCTCCTGCGCAGGGGCCTGTTGCGGAGCCGCCCCCGGGCGGCTCCAATGGCTTCGCCATCGCGCCCGGGCGCAGCGCGTCGGGCCATGCCCTGCTCTGGATCAATCCGCATACCTCTTATTATTTTCGCTCGGAACTGCAAATGGTCAGCGAGCAGGGACTCTGCGTCTATGGCGCGGTCACGTGGGGACAATTCTTCGTCTATCAGGGATTCAACACGCGCAACGGCTGGATGCACACCTCGTACGG
>JBARBX010000364.1:0-3164 GCA_049793535.1 Steroidobacteraceae bacterium
TCAGGTCTCGAAGTATCGGTCGGCTCCATAATTCCTCGTCGTACCCCCCAAGCCAGCTTCGAAGTATAAGCGGCCCGCAAGTGTTTTTGATGGTGCGGCCGCACAATGTTCGCCAAACTTGCGGGCCACGGTCGGCCGGCCACCCGAGTAACATTGGCTGTTTATGGCCATTATGTCGAGAATGCGCGGATGAACCTTCTTCAAGGCCAAGACGCCACCTGCCCGCATTGCTGGGAGACCGTCAACCTGACCCTTGATCTGTCGATTCCGGAGCAGTCGTATATCGAAGACTGCCCGGTGTGCTGCAGACCGATGCGGGTTTCCTACTCGAGCGCGGACGGCGAACTCGCCGAATTCAGCGTCGAGTCCGGCGAGTGACCCGGGGGGCACCGACCCGCGGCGATCGCGGCGGGGGATTCAAGATGCTGCGCATCTTGGTCCTGCTCCTGGTGCTGCTATTCGTCGCCCTGATGACTTGGCAGGAGCGTTATCTCAGTACGCGCTGGCAGCACCCTCTGTACGTCGCGATCTACCCGATCGCGGCGGACGAGAGCCCGGCCACGCAGGCCTATGTCGCTGCGATCGGACCCGAGCTGTTCAAGCCCGTCGATCGATTCTTTGCACGCGAGGCCGAGCGGTATCATCTGCAGATCGACGAACCGTTCAGAACCCGGCTCAGAGCCGAATTGCACTCGCGCCCGCCGCAGCGGGCGGCGGACGCCGGAGTGTTGGGAACCGCTCTGTGGAGCCTTGAGCTGCGGTACTGGGCCTGGCGGGTCAGCGGGCATGTGCGTGACCCCGAGGATGTTCGCATGTTCGTGCTCTACCACGACCCGGCGCGCACGCCCGCGGTGCCGCACTCGCTGGGTCTCATGAAAGGCCTCATCGGCGTCGTGTACGCATTTGCGGCACCCGAGATGAGCGGCTCGAACAATGTCGTGATTGCCCATGAACTACTGCACACGGTGGGAGCCACCGACAAGTACAACCCCGGCGATGACTCGCCGCGCTTCCCCGATGGCTTCGGCGATCCGCAGCAAAGCCCCTTGTATCCGCAGCAGACGGCGGAATTGATGGCGGGGCGGCGCATGCTGGCGCCCGGCCAGTGGGAACAGGCGGAGAATCTCGATCAGGTGGTCATCGGTCCCCTCACCGCGCTGGAAATACGGTGGCCGCAGCATGGCCGCTGATCCCGCGGCCGGACTTGCCGTGTCTCCGGCGCCGCTGCTGGAATGCAGGGGCATCGATGTTTGCGTCCAGTCGCGCTATCTGGTGCGTGGCCTTGATCTCAAGGTGGGCGGCGGCTCGATGCTTGCCGTGCTCGGTCCCAACGGCTCCGGCAAAAGCCTGTCCCTGCATACCCTCGCCGGGCTTCGCTCCCCCGGGGCAGGAGAGCTCCTGATCTTAGGCAGGCGCATCGCCGACTGGCCGCGCCGCGCGCTCGCGCGCGAATTGGCGCTGCTGCCGCAAAACGTCGAGGATCCCTTTCCGGCCAGCGTCATCGAAACGGTTTTGCTCGGCCGCCACCCCCACATCGCGCGCTGGCAGTGGGAATCGCCGACGGACTTCGCCATCGCGTCCGACGCGCTCGTCGCGGTGGGTCTCGCCGGATACGAAGACCGCGATGTGCTCACCCTCTCCGGCGGCGAGCGGCGGCGGGCGGCATTGGCCGCGGTGCTCGCGCAAACGCCCCGCATCTTCCTGCTGGACGAACCGACCAACCAGCTCGATCCGAACCACCAGCTCGAAGCACTGCAGCTCCTGCGCGAGCGCGCCGATGCGGGCGCCGCCGTTGTCGTGACCCTGCATGATCCGAATCTCGCCGAGCGATTCGCCGATCATGCCCTGCTCATCGGCAAAGACGGCAACTGGCAGTGCGGTCGGGTCGGCGACATTCTGAGCCCGCAGCACTTGTCGACGCTGTACGACACCCGGTTCGAGGCCGCTGAAATCCGCGGGCGGCGCGTGTTCTTTCAGGCTTGACATGGACGGCCGCAACCTGCGGCCTGCCCGGTCTAGCCGAGCGCGGCCAGCAGCGGGGCATGCATCGGTCCGTTGGTCGCGAGCACGGAAGTGGATTTGAGAGTGATGGGCGCACCGCTCAAATCCGTGACGCGCCCGCCCGCCTCGTTGACGATGGCCACGCAGGCCGCGATGTCGAGAATGTTGATGTCGGATTCGATCACCGCGTCGATCTTGCCGCTCGCGAGCAAGTGGAAGTGCAGAAAATCGCCGTAGCCGCGAATGCGGTTGACGCGGGCGACCAGCGCGCCATATCGCGCCCATTGCGCCCCGGCGGCAAGCGACTGCAAATTGCCTGACGACAGTGCGGCCGACTCGATCGTGTCGATTTGGCTCACCCCGACGGCCTTGCCGTTGAGGTATGCGCCGCCGGTCCGTTCGGCACAGCAGAGTTCGCCGTAAACCGGCGCGCTCGACACGCCGAGCACGATCTCCCCGCGGCGCATCAGCGCGATCTGCGTGGAGAACATCGGATACTCGCGCACGAACGCCTTGGTGCCGTCGATCGGATCCACCAGCCATAGGCTCTCGGCATTCTCGTCGCGCGACCCGGTTTCCTCGCCGAAAAAGCCGTAGGTGGGGAAGCGCGCCTCCAGAATCTCGCGAATGGCGATTTCACAGCGCAGGTCCGCCTCGGTGACGGGCGACTTGTCCGCCTTGATGCGCACTTCGATGTTGCGCTGGAACAGCGACCGCGCAATGACGGCGGCCTGCTCCGCCGCGTCCAGGGCCGCCTTGAGTTCGGGTGAAGGATTCATGAGCGCCACGTTAGCAAACCTTGTGCTACCGTTGCACCCGCACGAGGGGATTTCGCACGATGGGCAACCGGCTCAGCAAGATATACACGCGCACCGGCGACGACGGCAGCACCGGCCTGGGCGACGGGTCGCGCGTGCCGAAGGAAGACCGGCGCGTCGAAGCCTACGGCACCGTCGATGAGGCCAATAGCGCCATCGGCGCGGTGTTGAGCGTGGTCGGGCTGCCGCCCGCGATCGCGCGCTGCCTCACCGAGGTACAGCACGACCTGTTCGATCTCGGAGGAGAACTGTGCATCCCCGGGCATCGCATGATCGAGGCCGCACACGTCGAACGGCTTGAAACCGAACTGGACTCGTTCAACGAAGACTTGCCGCCCCTCAAGG
>JBARBX010000365.1:0-10571 GCA_049793535.1 Steroidobacteraceae bacterium
GATCTGGAATTCAAGCGCCAAAGCGGCACCCCCAGCATCGCCATCCAGCTCGAGCCGCAGGCATTGGCGGCCATGGGACTGCGGACCCAGGATGCGCTCGAATCGATTCAATCGGCCTTCGCCGGAGAGACCTTGGGGCAGGCGTTCAATGGTACGCGCACCGTCGATGCCGTATTGCTGATGCCGGATTCGCTGCGGCATCGGCCGGAGGAGCTGGGCAAGCTCATGATCGCCGGACCCTTGGGCGAGGTGCCGTTGTCGCAGCTGGCGCTGCTCACGCCGACGGCCGATCGCTACAGCATCGAACACGACGGCGGCCAGCGCCGCATCACCGTGACCTTCAACGTGAGCGGCCGGGGACTGCAAGCGGCCGTTCTCGACGCCCAACGGCGCATTGCCGCGGCGGTCGCCCTCCCCTCCGGGTATTTCATCGAGTTCACCGGTGCGGCCGCCGCCGAGAATCAAACGCGCGCCGAGCTTGGGATCTTCTTCGTGCTCGCTCTGGCGTTGATACTCATGGTGCTCATCGTCGCGTTTCGATGGCGCGCCAACAGTTGGCTGGTGATGGTCAATCTGCCGTTCAGTCTCATCGGCGGCGTACTGGCGATCGCCTCCACCGGCATCGGTATCTCGCTGGGTACGCTGGTCGGGCTGGTCACCGTCTTCGGCATCAGCGCGCGCAATGCCATCCTGCAGCTCGCGCACTACGAGCATCTGGTCGACGCCGAAGGGGCTTCGTGGGACATGCACACGGTGCTGCGCGGAGCCAACGAGCGCTTGATACCGATCCTGATGACCGCCGCCGTGACCGCTTTGGGTCTGGCACCGCTGGCATTCAGCATGTCGCATCCGGGGCAGGAGATCGAGGGGCCGATGGCCGTGACCGTTCTGGGCGGTTTGGTGTCATCGACCATTCTCAACCTGCTGGTACTTCCCGCCTTGGCCGGCCGATTCAGCCGACCCCCATAGACCGGACCGAGCTGTTGCCGAAGCCCGCCTGAAGCCTCTCAACGCGCGATCCCATGTAGTATGTTCGGCCACAACAAGAGGGAGGCCGCTGTGGACAAAGTCACCAGGCGATCGTTCGTCACGACGGTGGGGGCCGCGAGCGTCGTACCCGCCGCCGCGCTGCTGTCGCCGGCCGCGCAAGCCGCGCCCGCAAATACGCCGGCCGCATCGCCGCCGGTGAAGCACACCTACTTGTTCTTCAATGCGGAGGAGGCGCTGTTCATCGAAGCCGCCTGCGAGCGTCTGATTCCTGCGGATGAGGCGGGGCCGGGCGCGGTCGAGGCCGGAGTTTGCACCTTTCTCGACCGGCAGCTCGGCGGCGCATGGGGCGCCGGGGAGCGGCTGTACCGAAGCGGACCTTGGGCGACGGGCACCGCGTCTCAAGGTTACCAATTGCCCTTCGCGCCGGCGGAACTGTTTCATACCTCACTGCGTGCCATTCATCGGAACTTCGAAGTGCGCGGCACTGCGTTCAACGACTTGCCGGGTGACGCTCAAGACGCCTATTTGAAGTCTCTGGAATCCGGGGCGCACGATCTCGACGGCGTACCTTCGGCCGTGTTCTTCGATGCATTGTTGAAAATGTCCACCGAAGGCTATTTCTGCGATCCCGTCTACGGGGGCAACCGCGACATGGCGGCGTGGCGGATGATCGGCTTTCCCGGCGCCTATGCCGACTACTTCGAGACCGTTGATCGGCACGGTGTGAAATTCGAACGCGAGCCCTTGAGCCTGGCGGAGGACGCGCAGCATCACATCCACATGCGTCCGAACATACCCGCGGATTTATAAGGAAACCCAAGCCGTGGCGAAACGTCTGAAAGAGGTGGATGCAGTCGTCATCGGGATGGGCATGGTGGGCAGCATCGTCGCCAAGGAATTGGCCGCTGCCGGGTTGCAGGTGGTGGGTTTGGAGCGCGGCCAAGCGCGCTTCACGGTACCCGAATTCCAGAGTCCCGCCATTCATGACGAATTGCGTTTCGCCGTGCGCAAGGGCCTGATGCAGGACAGTGCCCGAGAGACGCTGACCTTCCGCAACCAGGGCTCGCAATCGGCGCTGCCCATGCGCCGTCTGGAATCATTCCTTCCCGGCACCGGGCTCGGCGGCTCCATGGTGCATTGGAACGGGCAAACCTACCGTTTCCAGGCCAGCGATTTTCAGCTCGCGACGCGGACTCGCGAACGCTATGGCAGGAATTTCCTCGACCCGAACCTCACCGTTCAGGACTGGGGCGTGACCTACGAAGACCTGGAGCCGCACTACGACCGTTTCGAGTATCTGCTCGGCACGAGCGGCAAAGCCGGCAATATCCGCGGCCGGATTCAGCAAGGCGGCGATCCGCACGAAGCGCCGCGAGCGCGCGACTACCCGACGACGCCGCAAAAGGAGCTGTTCCAGGGAGCGCTGTTCCGCAAAGCGGCAAGCGGCTTAGGCTACAACCCCTTTCCACAACCCTCCTCGAATCTGAGCCGGCCCTACACGAATCCCGAGGGCATGAAGCTCAACGCCTGTGTCTTCTGCGGCTTCTGCGAGCGTCACGCCTGCGAGCACTACGCCAAATCGTCGCCGCAGACCATCATCCTGCCGGTGTTGCTCGCAAATCCTCGCTTCGAGCTGCGCACCGGCTGCCAGGTACAGCGCATCAATCTCGATTCGGCCCGCAAACAGGCGACCGGAGTGACCTACGTCGATGCGGCCGGGCGCGAATTCGAGCAGCCGGCCTCGCTCGTCGTCTCCTCGGCGTTCGCACTCAACAACGTACGCTTGCTGCTGCTGTCGGGAATCGGCGCACCGTACGATCCGGCCACAGGTCGTGGCGTCGTCGGCCGCAACTATTCCTATCAGACGACGAGTTCGGTGGCGGTGTTTTTCGATCAGGACGTGATCGTCAATCCGTTCATGGCCTCCGGCGCCTCCGGAACGGTGATCAACGACTTGGCGGCGGACAACTTCGACCACGGGAGCCTCGGATTCATCGGCGGAGGCTATGTCGGGGCCGTCAACAGCCACGGTCGTCCGATTCAATACCATCCGGTGCCGCCGGGAACTCCCGCCTGGGGTAAATCTTGGAAGCAGGCGGTGGTCAAGCACTACAACCACACGGTGATGCTCAGCGTTCACGGCAGTTCGGTGAGTCAGCGCCAGAACTATCTGGACCTGGATCCCACTTATCGCGACGCCTGGGGACAGCCCCTGCTGCGAATGACCTTCGACTTTCCCGAGAACGATCTGAAGATGTCCGCGTACGTCACCGCCAAAGCGCTCGAAATCGGCCAGGCGATGGGTGCGCGGGAAGCGGCCGGATCTGCGCGCAAGAGGCCCTACGATGCGACTCAGTATCAGTCGACGCACAACACGGGCGGAGCCGTGATGGGCGACAATCCGAAGACCAGCGCCGTCAATCGCTACCTGCAATCCTGGGACGTACCGAATGTGTTCGTCATCGGCGCCTCCGCCTTTCCGCAGAATGCTTCGTGGAACCCCACCGGCACGCTGGGCTCTCTGACCTATTGGACCGTCCTAGCTCTCAAGGACAAGTACCTGAGGAGTCCCGGCCGCTTGGTGTCCGCATGAATCACCCGGGGTGCACCCGCGCCGCCCTCCTCATCGGCTCGCTGCTGCTGGCCTTGGCGCCGTCCAGCCGGGCGGCGAACCCCACTCCGCCGTGCGAGGCCTGTCACGGAGCGCACGGCGAGGGTATGGCGGCGGCGCATGTGCCGCGTCTTGCCGGACAGTCGGCCGACTACCTGCAGAAACAGTTGGACGACTATGCCGACGGCACGCGCGACAACCCCATCATGGCCAATTTTGCGAAGGCCCTCTCCAGGCAGCAGCGCGCCCGCTTCGCCGCACGCTACGCATCCATGCCGGCTCCCATCATCGTCAAGCCCGAGGCGATCGACACCGTGACCTTGGCGCGCGGCCACCAGCTTGCGTACCAGGGAGACGAAACCAGGCGCGTGCCCGCCTGCAACGCCTGCCATGGTCCGGACGGCATCGGTGTCGCGTATGCCGCCCCCTATCTCGCCGGACAGTCCGCGGAGTACCTGGCAAGCGCCCTCAAGGCCTTCGGGCAGGGCACGCGCAAGAACGATGCCGGCGAACTGATGCGCTCGATAGCCGAGCGCTTGAATGATGCCGACATAGCCGCGGTGGCCGGATATTTTGCCAGCCTGACATCCGCAAGCCGGTAAGACTCCAAGGGATTGGTATGATGGCCCCACCCGGGAATTCGACTGGTGGGCAAGAGGTGGAGAATTGGTGATGCAATTGCGTACGAGAATCGAGGGCGGCGGCACGCCATCGCTCGATCGCTGGGGCGTCGACAGCGAATACGGCACGTTGCGCGACGTGCTCGTCGGCCCCATCGATCATTTCACCTGGCAGCCGGGCAACTCCGTTTGCCAGCGCGCCGAACGAATCGGCCTGCAGTTCGATTTCGCCGTGGCGCGGCATCAATACGCCGAGATGGTCGATGTCTACCGGCAAGCCGAGGTTACCGTGCATTTTCTGGCGCCGGACTCTTCGCTGCCCTATCAGATCTTCGCGCGCGACAGCAGCGTCATGACGCCCTGGGGCGCGGTGATCATGCAGATGCAGAAAGCCTATCGCCGCGGCGAATATGCCGCGTGCCTGGAGTTCTATCTTGGCGCCGGCATCCCGATTTACGATTTGATCACCGCGGGCAATGTCGAGGGCGGTGATTTCATGGTGCTGAAGCCCGGGGTCGCCGCCTGCGGCTACTCGGGCGAGCGCTCCATCGAGCCGGCGGTGCGGCAATTGCAAGGCTGGTTCGAGGCGGAGGGCTGGGAATTCCATACCTATGCCTTCGATGAGCACTTTCTGCATCTGGACGTGCAGATGGGCATGATTGCCGAAGGCTTGGCGGTGGTTTGCGTCGAAGCGGTCGAGCCCGAACTCGTTGAATGGCTGCGCTCGAAGGGGATCCGCGCCATTCCCATTTCCTATGGCGATGCCATGCGCATGGGCACCAATGTGGTCGCTCTGGGGAAGGAACGCGTGCTGGTGCCTGCCTCGAGCAAGAATCTCGTGGCTGCGTGCCGCGCCGAAGGCCTTACCGTTTACGACCCCGATGTGTCCATGATCGGCAACGGCGGCGGCGCGGTGCATTGCATGTGCCAGGCGCTGAGGAGGGAGCGTGTCCGAGCCGCCTGAAATCTCGCGCCGCGCATTCGTGCTGGGTACGACGGCGACCGTCGCGATGTCGGCGGCCGGGGCCAGCGTGGATGACGGCGGCGAGCTTTGCGATCTTTCCGCCGCCGCCGCGGTCACCCACATGTCGCAGGGCTCGCTCACCGCGGAGCGCTATGCGCAGGCGCTGCTCACGCGCTGTCAATCCGCCCGCGCCCTCAACGCCTTCATTACCTTGGACCCCGCGCGAGTTCTCGAGGATGCCAGGGGCCGCGACCGCGAGCGTCTCGCCGGCGTAAAGCCGGGGCCTCTGTTCGGACTCCCCATCCCGGTCAAGGACAGCGTCAATACACGCGACTACCCGACGACCGGCGGGACGCCGGCGCTGCGCCATTTCCGGCCCGCCGAGGATGCGCCCGTGGTCGCCGCTCTGCGGCAAGCGGGCGCCCTGGTGCTCGGCAAGACCAACCTGCACGAACTGTCCTTCGGTTGGACCAGCAACAATCTGGCGTTCGGCGCCGTGCACAATCCCTACGATCTCGCACGCATTCCCGGCGGCAGCAGCGGCGGCACCGCCGCCGCGATTGCCGCGCACCTTGCGCCTCTCGGTATCGCCGAAGATACGGAAGGGTCCATCCGTGTGCCTGCGGCATTTTGCGGCATTGCCGGTTTTCGCCCGACCACCGGTCGATACTCCACCCGCGGCTGCGTACCCATCTCCCCGCTGTTCGATCAGATCGGGCCGCATGCACGCAGCGTGGCCGATCTCGCATTGTTCGATTCCGTGGTGGCCAAAGACTCGCAGATGCTTCAAGCCGTACCGCTCCACGGCGTGCGCATAGGCGTCGTCCGCGACTACTGGTTCACCGATTTTGCTCCGGAGGTCGAGCGCTTGACGACGCTCGCGCTCAAGAAGCTCAAGGATGCCGGCGCGCATATCGTGGAGACTCAGTTGCCGGGACTGGCGGCGCTCATCGAGTTGACCACGGACCCCGTTCAGAATCACGATGTCCGAATCGCACTTCCGCGCTATCTCAAGGAGTACGGCGCGGGCGTCGACTTCGAGACTCTGATCGCACAAGCCAGTCCCGATATTCAAAGCGTATTTCGCAGCGACGTCCTGCCGGGCGGCGCGAATTTCGTCACCGAGTCCGCCTACGCCGAGGCGCGCGATCGGCACCTCCCGGCCCTGCGCAATTTGTACCGCGAATACTTTGCCCGGACACAGGTTGCCGCGATGATATTCCCGACCACTCTCGTTCCCGCACCGCGCATCGGCGAGGAGGTCACCATCGAAGTTCGCGGCCGCCCCCTGCCCTTCGAGACGGCTGTCGCGCGCAACATCGCGCCCGGCAGCACCGCGGGCCTGCCGGGGCTCGTTCTGCCGGTCGGACTCACCCACGCAGGCCTCCCGGTGGCCATCGAATTGGATGCGCCGGCGGGATCCGATCGCGCGCTGCTCGCCCTGGGCCTTGCGGTGGAACGGGTGCTCGGGTCTTTGCCCGCGCCGCCGCGGCTATAGCTGCGACATGTCACATCGCACCCCCAGAGGAGCGCCGCTGCTTGCGGCAGCGGCCGCGACGCTCGCGCTATCGACCGCGCGCGCGGCCTCGCCGCCGGCCTTGGAATCGACCGCCGGGATGGTCGTGACGGCACAGCACCTGGCCTCCGAAGCCGGTGCTGAAGTCTTGCGCCGGGGCGGAAACGCGGTGGACGCGGCCGTCGCCGTGGGCTATGCGCTCGCCGTGACACATCCCTGCTGCGGCAATCTCGGCGGCGGCGGTTTCATGATCCTGCATCTGGCCGACGGCAGGAACATCTTCATCAACTTTCGCGAGAAGGCGCCGCTCGCCGCGCGCGCCGACATGTTTCTCGATGCGCAGGGGAACCCGGTAAGCGATGCAAGCCTGAACGGTTATCTCGCGGCCGGCGTGCCCGGCACCGTGCTGGGACTCGACACGGCGCTGCGCGAATACGGCACCCTGCCGCGGTCGACGCTGATGGCGGCATCGATTCGTCTTGCGCAAGACGGATTCATCTTGACCCGCGGCGATGTCGAGGTGCTCGATGAGGGGGTTGCCAAATTCCGCGAACAGCCGAACGTTGCTTCGATTTTCCTGAACCAGGGCAGACCCTTCAGGCCCGGCGAGCGCTTGGTGCAGAAGAATTTGGCGGCGACGTTGCGGGCCATCAGCGAACGCGGCCCTGAGGTCTTCTACCGGGGACCGATCGCGGAGGCCGTGTCCACCGCCGCTCGCGCCCATGGCGGCCTGTTGACCCGCGAAGACTTTGCCGCTTACACGGTCACGGAATCCGCGCCGATTTCCTGCGCGTACCGGGGCTACACCGTCATCTCGGCACCGCCGCCGAGCTCGGGCGGAGTCACTCTGTGCGAAATGCTGCAGGTACTGCAAGCCTATCCCTTGAAGGCGCTCGGCTTTCATTCCAGCGAGTCGCTGCATCTCATGACCGAGGCGATGCGCCATGCGTACCGTGACCGCAATACCTACTTGGGCGACCCCGCTTTCGTCGACAATCCGATTGCCCGCCTATTGTCGATGCAGCATACCGAGGAGATCAGGGCGCGCATTCAGGCGCACCGTGCGACGCCGTCCACCCGCCTCGGCAAGGCGGCGGCCGACGAGAAGGCCACCACCACGCACTACTCCATCGTCGACGGCAAGGGCAACGCCGTATCGGTCACGTACACCATCAACGACGACTTCGGAGCGAAGGTGATCGCCGGCGACAGCGGTTTTTTCTTGAACGACGAGATGGACGACTTCACCGCAAAGCCCGGCAGCCCGAATTTATTCGGTCTGGTGCAGGGCAAGGCCAATGCCATTGCGCCGGGAAAGCGGCCATTGAGTTCCATGACTCCGACCATCGTGCTCAAGGACGGCAAGCCGCTGTTGGTGGTGGGCGCGCCCGGCGGCTCGCGCATCATCACGACGGTGCTGGAAATCATCCTGAATGTCATCGACCATGGGATGACGCTGCAGGAGGCCGTGGATGCACCGCGTGTGCATCACCAGTGGCTGCCGGACACTCTGGCCGGCGAACCCTTCGCGTTCTCCGCCGACACCGTCTCGGCGCTGACCCGCATGGGCTACCACATCGAGGCGCTGGAACCCTGGGGGACCGGTAATGCGGCCGAGGTTATCGGCGTCGCGCCCGCGAATGCCGCTGAGGCCCGCGCCTTAGGGTTCCCTCGCCCCGGAATTCTGTACGGCGCGAGCGACTCTCGAGCCCCCGCGGGGTCGGCGGCCGCGCCTTAGTCGCCGCGCGCCCTAAAAGCGCGCCGCGACTACCGCCGCAACGTCGCCATTCAGGGCTCCTTCGTGGCATAAAAGGTCGATGCCGCCGTGCTCTTCAAGAACTGCGCAGCGGTGGCCGGGACCGATTGCGTGCGCTCCGCGGCAGGGTCCGGCCGCAATGGCACGTGCCCCCGAAAGGCCATCCATACCGCCGTCGGCGCCTCGCCGAAGCTGCGCGTCGGGTCCTGCGTCTTGCGCACGTCCAGCCACAGACTCCCCTCGAGCAAATCATAGCTCAGCAAATCGAACGTCGTCTCGACGGCCTGCCTCGCCCGCTGCAGCTTGATGCGCGTTTGCGCCTGCAGATCTTCGACGTCGCCGACAATGGCGCTGCCGAAGGGTGCGATGGGATTCATCAAGCTTTGGATTTCCTGCTGCAGATCGACGGGAGCGAAGCCGTAGAAACCCCCGCCCGCCCCGGGCAGCACCTCCGACACCGAAACGCCGGTGAAGAAGGGATTGCGAAAGCGTTCAATCCGCAGCATCACCGCGATGTCCATGTTGCCGAGCGCGATGAGGAAGCTTTCCACCCGATTGGCGAGCGGGTACGGATCCCAATTGGCGTTCGACACGATGTAGCCATGTTGGCCGTGGCTGTGTGGGCCCCCCTTGACGAAGAAGCGCATCAACTGTGGAGTCGCCAGCTCCCACGAATCTTCGGGCCCCAGACCCACCTTGACGGCCGGGTTGTGATCGGACGAATTGATCTGAAACACCACCGCGTCGCGCAGCGCCGCCCACTCTTCCCAGGCCGACCCCTGGCGAATCGACGAGGCTCGCAGACTCTCAGGATCCTGAATGATGCGTTTAGGGTCCTTCTCGAAGACGTAGCTGCCTTTGATCATGTCCAGAACGCGGGCCGCGTGCCAGTTCAACCATTTCTCCGGCCGGTCACGCTGCACCACCAGGCTCAAAGGCGTGACGCTGCTGTTCATGCCGTTCAAATCGACCGCGTAGATCAAATCCGCCCATTCAAGCGCCTCCCGGGCATCGTGAACCAACAGCGCCGCCTGCCCCGTCGCATAGGCATTGCTGCTGGTCAGCGCATTGTCGTCCGCGGCAAAGGGTTGCAGGGGCGCCAGGCCCGCCTTCTCCAGCGCCTGATCGGCCTTCATGCGCACGCCCTGGAAGTACGCCTCGCCGGCACCCACCATGGTGGCCGCGACATTGCCTAGCTGCGCCAGATCCCCCTCACCCAAGGTACCGCGGGATTGCACAACGGGCGTGATGCGCTTGTTGAGCAGATCCAGCAGCATTTGCGCAAGCTGCGGACTCGGCGCGTTGAAGACCATGGCGTTGGCACGCACCACCATCATGGCGCGCACGATCTCCTCATTGCCGATCTCAGGTCCCGTGCCCCAATCCGCCCCGGCGTGAAATCTCGCGGCCTGATTCTTTTCGATGAACGCGCGGTTCTTCGGCGAGAGTGGGTCGCCCTCGAACATCACCGTCTCACGCTGGTCCCCGGCGCCGCGATTGAACCAGTAGACGGGTATGCCCTCGGCGGAGGCTTCCAGCAACAAGCCATAGTTGTCCGCTTCGCGCTGCCGGGCCTCCTTGCTCAATTCGACCTTGGCACCGAAGCGGGCGACCATGACCACTTGATCGATGGTCAGATCGTGGCCATCGAGCATCACCGTCCGGTCGCTCATGGTGGGCGTGATGGGCACGTAGTAGGGGGCCGCCTTGGCTGCAATGGCCGCACACGAGAGGACGGCGGCGGCGAGCATGGGGAACGAGGACCGGAGGCGCTGGCAGATTCGAACAGTCATTTCTCACCTACGAGTTGCAAAGGTTCACGGGGGTTTCGTCTCGGCCGGCGCAGCGCCGGCCTCGGCGTGGATGAGCGTGGGCTTGGGCGCCGCCTCCCGGTGATACGGCAGCCAAGCATAAATCTCCGGCGAGGTCTGCGGATAGGCCAGAAATTCCTCGCGCGATTCCACGATACGCTCGGACTTGCGCCGCGACAGCCGCCACACGGCGAATATGGTGAAGGCGCCGGTGAGCGCGATGACATAGACAAAGAAGGCACTCGGGCTCACGAGCTGGATGGCGAAGGTGCCTACGGTGGGTCCGACGGTCGAGCCCAATGC
>JBARBX010000366.1:0-1540 GCA_049793535.1 Steroidobacteraceae bacterium
GAGGGGCCTCGGGGGTGCGCGATGATGGTGGTGTCGATGAGCAAAAAGGAATTCGACCGGCTCGAGGTCTTGCTGGGCGTTCAGTCTGGTCGTCTGCGTATCGCGGACGCCTGCGAGTTACTCCGTCTGAGGCGGCGCCAGGTCTTTCGTCTGCTGGCTGGTTTGAAACACGGCGGCGCGGCCAGCCTGGTCTCGAAGCAGCGCGGCCGGCCGAGCAATAACCGTCTGCCTGAGGCGTATCGTGATCTGGCGTTGTCGCTGGTGCGCGAACGATATGCTGATTTTGGTCCGACCCTGGCGGCGGAGAAGCTGGCGGAGGTACACGGCTGCACGATCTCGCGTGAAACGTTGCGCGGCTGGATGATCGCCGCGGGTCTGTGGATCGACCGCCGCCATCGTTTGCCCTCCCCGCATCAGCCACGCCGCCGGCGCGATTGCCTTGGCGAGCTGGTGCAGATCGACGGTTCAGAACACGCGTGGTTTGAGGACCGCGAGGAGAAGTGCACGCTGCTCGCGTTCGTCGACGACGCGACCAGCCGATGATGCATCTGCGATTTGTCGCTTCGGAATCGACATTCGATTATTTCCGCGCTTCGCGCACTTATCTCGAGATCCATGGCAAGCCAGTCGCGTTCTACAGCGACAAGCACGGCATCTTTCGGGTGAATACCAAGGACGCCGCGGGCGGCGACGGCACGACGCAGTTCGGCCGCGCCCTGACCGAACTGAACATCGACATCTTCTGCGCCAACAGCCCGCAGGCGAAAGGCCGTGTCGAGCGCGCGTTCGGCACGTTACAGGACCGGCTGGTCAAGGAACTGCGTCTGGCGGGCATCTCGACGGTCGCGACGGCCAATGCCTGGCTGCCCGGGTTTATCGAAGACTACAATAAGCGTTTCGGCCGGGCGCCGGCGAACGCGAAAGATCTGCACCGCCCCCTGACAGAGGCCGACGATCTCGACGAGATCCTGGCTTGGCGCGAGGAGCGGACGGTCACCCGCAATCTCACACTGCGCTACGACCGGATGATGCTTTTGCTGGACCCGACGCTGTTCGCGTGCGGGCTCGCGGGCAAGAAAGTCGAGGTGGTGAATTACCCGGACGGGCGCTTCGCTGTCCGACACCAAGGTGTCGCACTGCCGTTCCGGGTGTTCGACAAGATCCAGACGGTAGCGCCCGGCGCGATCGTCGAGAACAAGCGGCTGGGCGAGGCACGGGCGTTCGCGCGAGAGCTGCAGGCGTCGTATCCGCCAAACCGTAGACGGGGCGATCCACTACGCCAGCGGCCGCCAAACAATCTGGAGGCACCGGGTATGCCGACAAAGGGCCGCCCATCGCGCAAGGCTCTGGCAGCAGCTGCCGCCGAGTGAGACCATCCGAGCGGCCCGGTGCCATTTCAACTTTGCACTGCTGAGGACATTTCAACCTCGCGCCGACAATTGGTGTCGGCCCAACGTGCAAATGTCAGTTCCGTCCAACTTAGATGGGGTCACGAGCCGGCAACCGACCGTGGTTGCGGCAGTGGCCGTCCCTCAGAGTG
>JBARBX010000367.1:0-2351 GCA_049793535.1 Steroidobacteraceae bacterium
AGGTAGCACTGTATGAAGGGCGGCGAGGCAGTTTCGTGACGGCGCTGGCGGTGTCCGCCATAACCGGTTGATTGTTAACGTCAATCGGTCAGCCGCCGCCGCAGTCGAGCGAACGGCTTTTCGATGGTCACATAGACGATCCACGCCAAGCCTAAGGATACCGCGAGCGCGACCAAACCTTGAAGGAGCGGTGCAAGTCCCGGCAGATTTCGTTCCGCCGCAAACAGCACGGCGTAGTGCAGGAGGTACAACGAATACGAGAGAACGCCCATGAAGGCGATTGGGCGCCAATTCAGGAAGCGAAAAGGCAGCCAGTCATGAAAGCGGATTGCCGCGATGAATATGATCGTCAGCGCCAACCCTTGCAGCGAATATCGAAGGGTTTCCCGGAATTCCGGCGCTCGATACAGGAGGCAGCCGAAGAGCACCGCCAAGGCCGCCGGAAGCCACAGAGTCTTCCAACGGCGCTCATTGAGCGCGGGCGCATCGAGCACGGGATTGTTCCACACGGCGAGCGCGCAGCCGAACAGTATCGAATCGAATCGCGTGTCGGTGCCCATGTAGGTGCGGTCGGTCGGCACGTGCGCGCCGAATACCAGCATGCAGCGCCACGCCAGGACCAGCGCGCAAATGCCCCACAGCACCCTCACCTGTCCGGCGGCGGACAGCCGCAGTTTGCGCATGGCGATGTAGAGGAGCGGAAATAGCACATAGAAATGCTCCTCGACCGCAAGCGACCAGTACACCCCGGTGCCCGCCGGCTGGCCGCTGTAGCCGTGGCCGATAATCCAGTAGTTGGTGTAGTGCAAGAGCTGGGCCCACACCGCCGGCGCCAAGAGCGTACCCGGCGGATCGAATGCCAGCGCCGCGAGCGCGGTGACCAGCAGCACCAGGTAGAAGGGCGGCCAGATGCGAAACACGCGCCGCAACCAGAAGTGGCGGAGATTGACGAAACCGTTCTTTTCGAATTCGGCGCGCATCAATGTCGTGATCAAAAATCCGCTCAGGAAGAAGAAGATCGTGACGCCGATCCCGCCCGGCACGAGGCTGCCGAGACCCGCGTGGGAGAAGAACACCAACAGAAAACTGATGGCGCGGATGCCGTCCAGCGACGGCATGTGGCGCGTCGATGCGAGGCCCGTCGGCCGGGGCTCAGTGGGCATGCCGGCGGCGCTCATGCAGATACCAGCCGGCGGTTTTCTCGAGACCCGCCTCCAAGGGCGTCCAGCGCAGGCCGAGCACCCGTTCAGCCCGGGTCACGTCCAACTTGATTTCCTGGCGCATCAATCGAAGCAGCGACGGTGGCATGGCGGGCGGCACGCGATGCGCTCCCAGCCTCGCCGCACCCAGCGCGAGCTCCAACACTTTCAGGGGCGGCGCCAGGAGCCGGGTTTCGATCTTCAGGCGGCGCTGCGAAATCCGCCGGATCGGCACCGCGCCGAGGGCGCGGCCGTAGCGAATCAGATATTCGTTCCAGGTCGGCGGATCGGGCGTGCTCACGTTGAATACTGCGGTCGTGAGCTGCGTCAGTTTCAGGCAGGAGAGGATGGCAGCGACGAGGTCGTCGATATGCAGCAGATTGCAATAGCCGTCGCCCTCCGCGCCCAAGTCGCCCAGCCGGCGGGCGGTCAGCCAATCGGCCATTCGAACGCTCCACTGCGGACATTCCGGGCCGTACTCGCAACCCGGCCTCAAGATCACGCTGTTCGCGTATCCGGCCGCAAATCCCTCCGCCGCCACCTTGGCCTCGGCGTATGCGCCGAGCTGGGTGCTGAGAGCTGCGGTCTCATCGACCACGCCGCTCACATCGCCGTACACGGACATGGAGCTCAAATGAACGACGCGAGGCTTTGCCGTGGAACGCGCCGCTGCGGCGAACAGGTCGCGTGCGCCCGCGCTGATCTCGGACGCCTTACCGATGAAGCAATTCACCACGGCGTCGATTCCGTCGAGCGTGCGATCGAGCGCGCCCTCGCCGGCGGCAGGGTCGCCCGCGACGGGCTCTGCCCAGTCGCCGGCACCGAGCTCCACGACGACTCGCCGCCCGAGAAAATTGTCGGCGCCCAGCACCAGGACCCGCTGCTGCATGCTATGGACGGGGTGTACTCAGACAGGCTCCGTACGCGCCGAACCGCTCGTGTTCGCCGCGCGCGCTTCGCGCGCGCGAGTCACGAGCTGCGCGACCTCGGCGACGGTGCGCGCCGCGCGCAGCCGATCCTCTTGCAGCATCACACCAAACGCTTCTTCCACGCCGATCAGCAGCCGTACCGCGCTCGAGTCGGTCCATCCCGGAATCTGCGCCGGCCCGTCCTTGGGGCTGGGCAGCGCCGCGAGCCGAAAGACGCGCATGA
>JBARBX010000368.1:0-10779 GCA_049793535.1 Steroidobacteraceae bacterium
CGTTCTTCCCGGGCATACCGATCTATCACAGCCGGGATCTCGTGAATTGGCAACAGATCGGCAACGCGATCGACCGGCCCGCCCAATTCAATTTCTCAGACCTTGGGATTGGGCGGGCGATCTTCGCACCCACGCTCCGATGGCATGACGGCCTGTTTTACATCATCGGCACCTGCGTCGAATGCGGCGGCAATTTCCTGCTGAGCGCGACCAGCGCCGCGGGTCCCTGGTCGGATCCCGTCCGGCTCTCGATCGATGGCGTCGATCCGGATCTTTACTTCGACAGCGACGGCAGAGCCTGGATCGCCAATAGCGGTCCTCCGCCGCAGCCACCCTTGTACCCGGGGCATCGCGCGATTTGGCTGCAGGAGTTCAATCTCGGGGCGCGTAAAATGCGCGGGCCGCGCGTCTGCCTCGTCAACGGCGGCGTCGACATCGCCCGGCATCCGATCTGGATCGAAGGCCCGCACCTGATTCACAAGGATCGTTGGTACTACTTGATCGCGGCCGAAGGCGGCACCGCCAGCGAGCATTCCGAGGTGGTGTTTCGCAGCAAGTTCATCAGCGGCCCGTATGTTCCAGGGCCGGATAATCCCATCCTCACCCAGCGCGACCTCGATCCCGCGCGGCGCTTCGCCGTTGCCGCGACCGGCCACGCCGACTTCGTCCGGGCGGCGGATGGGCGCTGGTGGTCGGTGTTTCTGGCGACCCGGCCGTACGAGGCCAATCTTTCCAACCTCGGGCGCGAGACTTTCCTGTTGCCCGTCAACTGGCGTCGTGGCTGGCCGCAGATACTGCCGCCCCACACGCCGGTGCCCCTCGCAGCCTTGCGCCCGAGTCCTTCCGTCGCGCCCATCGTCGACCGATCGCACTGGCGCGACGCCTTCGATTCACCCCGCCTGTCCCCGGACTGGGAGATGATCCGCACGCCCGCGGAACCCTGGTACACCCTGAACGCCCGCTCCGGACTGACGCTGCGCGCGCGCGGCGAAACCATCAGCGGCAGTGCGAATCCCTCGTTCCTGGGCAAGCGTCAGCGTCACTCCGATGCGGTGATCGAGACCGAATTGCACTACGTTCCGCAGCGCACCGGCGACCGCGCCGGCTTGGTAGCCTTCGCCGACGAGCGCCACCACTACTTCCTCGGCCTCGTGCAGGCCGCGGACGGTCCGATGCTGGCCGTCGCGGAGCGCAACGGCGCGGATGATCCGCCGGACGGCCGCATCCTCGCCTCGGCTCCGTACACGGGGGCGCCCGGCGCGGCAATTCGCCTACGAGTGGCGGCGCGCGGGGCGCAATACGATTTCTCGTACGCGCTCGCCGGGCATGACTGGCAGGTGCTGCTCGCCCATGCGGACGGAAGAATTCTGGCGAGCGAGTCCACCAATCTATTCACGGGCACGTTGATCGGCGTGTACGCGGCGCGCGCTGCCGATCCTCAGTGACGCGGTACCCCGTCCGAGTCGCGGCGCACCAACGTGAAATCCATCAGTGCATGCCTGCAGTCTTCGTCCTTGCCTGCCCGTTGAGCCCTGATCTTTCGGACCAACAGCTCCACCGCGGCGCGCGACATGTCGGCGATCGGCTGGTGGATGGTCGTGAGCTCGGGCCAAATGGAGCGCGAAAATTCCGTGTCGTCGAAGCCGCAGACAGTCAGGTCCTTCGGCACGTCCAGGTGCAGGCGATGGGCGACGGTCACCGTCGCGGCGCCCATGTCGTCGTTGCTCGCAAAGATCGCGGTCGGAGGCTTCGGCAAACTCAATAGCTGTTCGGCCGCCTTGAGGCCCGATCGATACGTGAACAGGCCCTGCCCGATGAGCGATTTGTCGATGGCTATTTCCGCCTCCGCAAGCGCCGCTTTGTAACCGGCGAAGCGCTGCGCGCTCGCCGTCTGATTCGGGTTGCCGATGATGAATCCGATACGCGTGTGCCCCAACGACAGGATATGGCGAGTCATGGCGACCGCGGCCGCGTGATCGTCGATGCGCACCGCCAACAAGCCGATGCGGGGGCTCGCGCTCGCGACCGCGACCGCGAGCGCGCCGGCCTTGGTGAGCACGGCATGGATGCGCTTGGAATCGCACAACGGCGGCGGCAGGATGACGCCGTCGACCCCCGTCGCGAGCAGCTCGCGGACCACTTCCTCCTCGTGCTGCTTGGCGTCGCATTTCTCGACCACCAATTGGACGTGGCTGAGCCGCGCCTGCTCCAAACTGCCGACCAGGAACTCGCTGAGGTAGGCGGCGCTGGGGTTGCTGTACAGCAGGCCGATGCGCACCTGCTCGGCGCCGGCCAAGGTTCGGGCTGCCAAATTCGGCGAGTATTTGAGCTTGGCGATCGCGGCCTGCACCGCCTCGCGCGTCTCTTGACGAACATTGCTTTCGCCGTTGATCACGCGCGAGACCGTCATCGGTGCGAAACCGGCGTAGGCGGCCACGTCCGCGATGGTGGGAGCGCCCCGTTGGCGATGCTTCGGTTTTAGCTTGCCGCGAGTGCCCAAACGCCCGTTAGCTGATCTTATCGTCATTTTCTATGCCATGTTGCGACAGAAGGCTCTGGTGTATTTGGCGCTTGGGCCGGTAAAAAAAGCAAATAGAATTGACAAAGCCGAACGGAATCCATCATGGTAGCGCTATCAGAACTCAGAAAACCAACGATGACTTCATCAACTCTTGGCCGGCTCTGCAGCGTCGCCGTCGTCCTCTGCCTGTCGAGCCGCGCTCCGGCAACCGCCGCGGCGAGCACACCCGTCTACAAGGACGCCGGCGCGCCGGTCGAGTCGCGGGTGGAGGACTTGCTGGCGCGCATGACGCTGGACGAGAAAGTCGCTCAGATGCTCAGCATCTGGGATGCCAAACGCGACATCTTCGACGCAAAACTCGAGTTTGACCCGGACAAGATGGCGCGCGCGTATCCGTATGGAGTCGGCCAGTTTGCACGCCCTTCCGACGCGACCGGCCCGGCCTCGCCGCGGGTGGTGCCGGGACGCGACGTCCGCGGCACGATTCGGCTGGTGAATGCCCTGCAGAAGTACGCGGTGTCGCACACGCGCCTCGGTATTCCCATTCTCTTTCACGAGGAGGGGCTGCACGGCTACGCCGCGCGCGGAGCCACCAGCTTTCCGCAGGCGATCGGGCTTGCTTCGAGTTGGGACCCTGCGCTGGTGCGCGCGGTAAATGCAGTCACGGCGCGCGAGATCCGGGCGCGCGGCGTGAGTCTCGCGCTCACCCCCGTGGTCGACGTCGCGCGCGACCCGCGATGGGGCCGCATCGAGGAGACGTTCGGCGAGGACCCCTACCTGGTCGGCGAGATGGGCGTCGCGGCGGTGGAAGGATTGCAGGGCGAAGGCAGGGTGCGGACTCTGTCGCCCGGCAAGGTATTCGCCACCCTCAAGCACTTGACCGGACATGGCCAGCCGGAGAGCGGTACCAACGTCGGCCCCGCGCCGTATGCGGAGCGCACGTTGCGCGAATTCTTCCTGCCGCCGTTCGAGAAGGTCATTCGGCGCACCGGGGCGAGCGTGGTAATGCCGTCGTACAACGAGATCGACGGGGTGCCCAGCCACGCCAACGTCTGGCTGCTCGAGAAAGTGCTGCGGGGAGAATGGGGCTTCGACGGCCTGGTGGTGAGCGACTACTACGCCGTCGAGGACCTGCAGAACCTGCACCACATCGCCGGCAGTCCCGAGGAGGCGGCGCGCCTGGCGCTCAACGCCGGTGTGGACTGCGATCTACCGAGCGGCGGCGCCTACGCCACCCTGGCGCAGCAGGTGCGCGACGGTCGCGTGCCCGAGGCGAAGATCGACACGGCGGTGCGCCGGATTCTGTCATTGAAGTTCCGCGCCGGGCTGTTCGAGAATCCTTTCGCCGACGCGGCCCAGGCGGTGGCGCTCACGAACGACTCGGAGGCGCGTGCGCTGGCGCTCAGGGCCGCGCAACGCTCGATCATCCTTCTCAAGAACGACGGCATGTTGCCGCTGAAGTTGCCGCAACCCGGCCTGCCTAAGCCGGTCATCGCGGTGATCGGCCCCAACGCGGCAGTCGCCCGCCTCGGGGGCTACTACGGTCAGCCGCCGGTCACCGTGTCCATCCTCGAGGGCATTCGAAAAAAGGCCGGCACGCGGGCGGACATCGTTTTCGCCCAGGGTGTGAAGATCACCGTCAACGACGATTGGTGGGGGGACACGGTGCGCCTCGCGGACCCGGCGGCGAACCGGCGTCTGATCGAAGAGGCCGTGGCGGTCGCGCGCAAGGCCGACCAGATCGTACTGGCGATCGGCGACACGGAACAAACCAGCCGCGAAGGCTGGGCCAAAACCCATTTGGGAGACCGGGACAGCCTGGACCTCGTCGGCGAGCAGCAGGCGCTGTTCGACGCGCTGCGCGCTCTCGGCAAGCCGCTCGCCGTGGTGCTGATCAACGGCCGGCCCGCCTCCACGGTGACGATCGCCCAGCAGGCCAATGCATTGCTCGAAGGTTGGTATGTCGGCGAACAGGGCGGCAACGCCGTGGCCGACGTGTTGTTCGGCGACGTGAACCCGGGCGGCAAACTGCCGGTGACGATTCCGCGCAGCGTCGGCCAGCTACCGATGTTCTACAACGTCAAACCCTCCGCCCGCCGCGGCTATTTATTCGACACCGTCGAGCCGCTCTACCCTTTCGGCTATGGACTGAGCTACACCACCTTCGAGCTGGGTGCGCCGCGCCTGTCGGAGAAGCGAATCGCCACGAACGGATCCGTGACGGTGAGCGTGCCGGTGCGCAACACCGGTACGCGCACGGGGGACGAAACCGTGCAGATCTATGTCCATCAGCAGGTCGCGTCGGTCACCCGGCCCATCAAGGAGCTCAAGGCATTTCGGCGCATCACACTCGCTCCCGGCGAATCCAGGAGCGTCGACTTCGTGCTCACACCCGAGAGCTTTTGGATGTGGAACGCGGCGATGCAACGGGTCGTGGAAGCGGGCGACTTCGACATCATGGCGGGGCCCGACTCGGTGGATTTGAAGTCCGTGGTGCTCACCATCGGACCTTGAGCGGCGGCAACCGCGCTGCCGGCCGCCCCGCCCGTCCCGGCACCGCCGTTCGATCCTGGGCCGCGGGCTATCCCGAGGTGTAGCGGCCGACCACGTTCTCCAGGTATTCCTGGCGGCCCGAGCGCTGAACCGGCGACACATTGTCGGCCACCGCCGCATCCGCGATCGCCGCGAGCGAGCTGCGCCCTTCGAGCATGGCGCGGGCGGATTCGGAGCGCCACCCCGCGTAGCGCTGCTCCAGGAAGGATTTCAATTCTCCACCCTGCACCATGGCCGCCGCGTTCAGCAGGCCGCGCGCCAGGATGTCGACCGCGCCTATGTGCCCGTAGAACAGATCGACGGGATCGATGCTTTGGCGGCGCACCTTCGCGTCGAAGTTGTTGCCGCCGGTCTTGAATCCGCCGCCCTGAAGCACGTAGTAGAGCGCGAGCGAAATTTCGCGCAGGTCGTTCGGAAATTGATCCGTGTCCCAGCCGTTCTGCGGATCGCCGCGATTCATGTCGATGGAACCGAAGATGCCGAAATCGATGGCCATCGCGATCTCGTGCTCGAAGCTGTGGCCGGAAAGAGTGGCGTGGTTGGCTTCGATATTGACTTTGACCTCGTGCTCCAGTCCGTGGTGCTTCAGAAAGCCGTATATCGTGTCCACGTCGAAGTCATATTGATGCTTGGTCGGTTCATGAGGCTTCGGCTCGACCAGGATCGCACCCTTGAAGCCGATCTTGTGCTTGTGCTCCACCACCATCGACAGGAAGCGCCCGAGCTGCGTCTTCTCCTGCTTCAAGTTGGTGTTCAGCAGGGTGTCGTAGCCCTCGCGTCCGCCCCACAGCACGTAGTTCTCGCCATGCAGCCGATGCGTGGCCTCGAGGCATTGGCGCACCTGGGTCGCGGCGAAGCGGAAAACCTCCGGATCGGGATTCGTCGCGGCGCCCGCCATGTAACGCGGGTGACTGAACAGGTTTGCCGTACCCCACAGCACCTTGATGCCCGTCGCCGACATCTTCGCGTCGATCTTGTCCACCATGGCCGAGAAATTCGCGACGTGCTCGCGGATGTTGTGGGCCTGCGCCATGACATCGACGTCGTGAAAGCAAAAATAAGGCAATCCCAATCTCGTGAAGAACTCAAACGCCTCGTTGAGCTTGCGATCCGCCGCGGCCTGGTCGAGCGGGCCGCCGTGCCAGGGGCGACGGAAGGTGCCTGCGCCGAAGACGTCGAACCCGTCCCACATGAAGGTGTGCCAGTAGCACACCGACATGCGCAATTGCTCTTCCATGGTCTTACCGAGCACGATGCGCTTCTTGTCGTAGTAGCGAAAGCTAAGCGGATTCGTGGACTGCGGCCCTTCGTAGGCGATGGGGGCGATGTCGCCGAAGTATGAATGGTTCAAGATACTGTCTCCCGAAATAAGCCTTTTACATTTTGATAGAGGCTGCGAAAGCGCCTCATTTTCTGCGCGTACAGGTCGGTCAGCCGAGCGTCGGGTTCGGCCACGTGCAATATCGGCGGCGGCGTGCAGACATCTTCGATGCTCGCCTTCTCGGATCCCATCCGGGCCAGGCGTGCTGCGCCATAGGCGGGGCCGACCGCTCCGCTGTCGCGATAGGTCAAGGGCCGGCCCAGCGCCGAACTCAAAATCCTGCCCCAATAGGCGGAACGAGCCCCGCCGCCGATCACCGCGATCGACTCGATTTGGGCGCCGGTCGCGAGCAATGCATCCATGCCGTCGCGGAACGCGAACGCGACGCCTTCGAGCACGGCCTGCCCGATCGTCGCGGCGTCGGTCTCGTGGACGAGTCCGAACAGCACTCCCTGAGCGTCCGGGTCGTTGTGCGGAGTCCGTTCGCCGGAGAGATAGGGCAGGAAGATCTCGCTGCGGGCGGGCTCATTGCGGATCGCGGCCGCGTCGAACAACGCGCCCGCATCGGCGAGCCCGCACAGCCGGGCGGCCCAGTCGACGCAACTCGCGGCGCTTAAGATCACCGACATTTGGTGCCAGTGGCCGGGCACCGCGTGACAAAAGGTGTGCACGCCGCCCGCGGGGTTCGGACGGTAGCCGTCGTTCGCCAGGAACAGCACTCCGGAGGTGCCGAGCGACAAGAATGCGTCGCCCGGCCGCACGACTCCGACACCGATGGCGCCGGCTGCGTTGTCGCCGCCGCCGGCCACTACGGGTACCCGCGACATGCCCCAGGCGTCGGCGATCTCTACGCGTAGTTCCCCGGTGATTTCGTTGCCTTCGAACAATTTCGGCATGTGCGAGACATCGAGGCCGGTTCCCGCCAACATGGCCTCCGACCAGCGCCGCTTGGCCACGTCCAGCCAAAGCGTTCCGGCGCTGTCGGACATGTCCGAAGCGATGTCCCCGGTCATGCACAGCCGCACATAGTCCTTGGGGAGCACCACCTTCGCGGTGGCCGAGAACACCTCCGGCTCATGGGTACGCACCCACAGCAGCTTGGGCGCGGTGAACCCCGGCATGGCGAGATTGCCTGTGATCTGCCTCATCTGCGGCACGGCCGCCTCGAGATCCGCGCATTCGCGGGCGCTGCGGCCGTCGTTCCAGAGGATGGCCGGCCGCAGGGCGCGCCGCTCCTTGCCGAGCAGCGTTGCGCCGTGCATTTGGCCCGACAACCCGATGGCCCGCACGGCGTTGCGCACCGGCCGGCGCAAAGCGCCCACGGCGCTCGAGGCCGCGTCCCACCAATCGTCCGGGTTCTGTTCGGACCACAGAGGGTGCGGGCGGGCGACGGCGAGCGGGGAACTGGCCTGGTCGACCACGCGACCGGCCTCGTCCACGACTGCCGCCTTCACGGCGGATGTGCCAATATCGATTCCCATGTACATTGAGTCTGCCTCGAGCCGGCACGCGTGCACTGCGCGCTCCCACGAAACTCCCGAATGCCTGTTCTACGGTAACGCTACCATTTTAGCCACGAGTCCTGGAATGCGCTAAGCGGCGCGAACAGTGCTTCGGAAGAAATACTTCGGTTTATAGTATACGGTAGCGCTATCATCCCGTGCGAAATTTGCGAGCCGGTCGCCGCAAATGAGAATATATGGAGCCGGACGCAGAGCCGCGCGCAAGGGGAGAGCATCATTGAACGATAATCGCGACGCCAACACCAATCTACGCCTGGTGTCCGCCATCGTCGGCGTGGCCACCATCGGCGGCTTCATGTTCGGTTACGACAGTGGCGTCATCAACGGCACGCAGGACGGATTGCGCAATACCTTCGCGCTGAGCGATGCATGGCTCGGCATCACGGTCAGCGCCCTGCTCCCCGGATGCGCCGTGGGGGCGTTTCTCGCCGGGCGCTTGGCGGATGTTTTGGGCCGGCGTCGAGTCATGGTGGCGGCCGCCCTGCTGTTCATCCTGAGCGCGCTCGCCGCGGGCGCGGCGGGTTCGGCGCTCATGATGATTCTCGCGCGGTTCGCCGCGGGAGTCGGCGTCGGTGCGGCCAGCGTGCTGTCGCCTGCGTACATCAGCGAGGTGACGCCGGCCCGCATGCGCGGCCGGTTGTCCAGCCTGCAGCAGGTCATGATCATCGCCGGCCTGACCGGCGCGTTTCTCGCCAACTATTTTCTAGCCCACAGCGCCGGCAGGTCCACCGACCCGCTCTGGCTTGGGATCGCCGCCTGGCGCTGGATGTTCTGGATGCAAATCCTCCCCGCCAGCGTGTTCTTCTTCACGCTGCTGTTCATTCCCGAAAGCCCGCGCTACCTCGTGGCGCGCGGCCGGGACGGCGAAGCGCGGGCGGTATTGACGCGATTGTTCGGCGCGGACGCGGCGGCGACCAAGGCCGTGGAGATTCGCGGCTCGATCGCCGCCGACCACACTCCCCGCCTGAAGGATCTGCTCGATGCGTCGGGACGCCTGCGCAAGATCGTCTGGGTGGGCATCGGGCTTGCCACCTTTCAGCAATTGGTCGGCATCAATGTGGTGTTCTACTACGGCGCGGTGCTGTGGCAGGCCGTGGGATTCAGCGAAGCGGACTCGCTCAAGATCAACATCTTGAGCGGCACCCTGTCCATCGCCGCCTGTCTGGTCGCGATTTTTCTCATCGACCGTATCGGCCGCAAGCCCCTGCTCCTGATCGGTTCGATCGGCATGGCCGTGACACTCGGCGTTTTGACCGTCGCCTTTGCCACCGGCGATCTGACGGGTGGTGGGTTGCATCTGGCGCCGAAGATCGGCTTGCTGGCACTGATCAGCGCGAATCTCTACGTCGTATTCTTCAACCTGAGCTGGGGCCCGGTCATGTGGGTGATGCTGGGCGAAATGTTCCCGAACCAGATGCGCGGCTCGGGACTCGCCGTGAGCGGTGCCGCGCAATGGACCGCCAACTTTGCCATCAGCGGGAGCTTTCCAGTACTCGCCAAGTCCTTGGGGCTGCCCCTTACCTACGGCTTCTATACAGCCTGCGCCTTTCTGTCGATCTTCTTCGTGTTGCGCATGGTCCACGAAACCCGCGGCACGGAATTGGAGGACATGGTCGGCTGAAGAAGCCGTGCATGGGGGAGCAGAATCAGGGAGTTACGACGCTCGCCGCAGGCAGCGCAAAGAATTCGCCCGCGCTGAAATATCAGCAAATTACAAATTATGGTAGCGCCACCACAAAATGTTTGCAAAAGTTGAAATACCTTATAGAATGGTAGCGCAACCATAAATAGGTTGTGGGTAGTGATACCGCTACCAAGAATTCGATCGAGCCTGGGGATGCTACATGTCGGATCTTACAAAACCAGTTCGCACGCCGACTCTCGGCGAGAGAATGTTCATCCCCAGATGGATATTGTTCGACGAACACCCGACCTGACAATGATCGCGGCTGCGACTCACCCGTTAATCAATACCGAGTTTTGGGGGAATAAATGAATAAGACTGCATCCAATGATCTTCGTAAACTGATCCACGTCATCTGCCTGGGAGGCGCTTCCACTCTCTCTCTGACAGCGCTATCAGTGCGCAGCGCCGCCGCAGCCGACGTCGCGGCATCGGACTCCGATCAGCTAAGCGAAATCGTCGTGACCGGACTGCGCGCGTCCTTGCAGAAGAGCTTGGACATCAAGAGAGATGCCGACGGAATCGTCGATGCCATTTCAGCGGAGGATATCGGCAAGTTCCCCGACTCAAACCTTGCCACCGCGATGGAGAGGATTCCCGGCGTGACGGTGAGCCGTCAGGCGGTGTCGCTGACCGGCACCGGCGGGACATCGTCCGGCGGCGGCGCGTCGCAAATCACCGTGCGCGGATTTGGCCCGCAGTTCAATGAAACCCTGTTCGACGGCCGTCAAGTGCCGACGGCGCTCGGCAACGTCGGCCGCGGCTTCGACTTCGGCTCGGTGGGCTCGGACTTCGTCGGTCAAGTGGACGTGCTGAAGACCCCCGACGCCAGCCTCTCGAGCGGTGCGATCGGCGCGACCGTCAATATCAAGTATCCGAAGCCCTTGGATCACCCCGGAATGCAATTGTCGGGATCGCTCTCGGGAGACGAGAATACCGGCCAGAACCAGGTCAAGCCGAATGCCGGCCTGTTGTTCAGCGACACCTTCGCAGACGATCGCATCGGCATTTTGGTCGATGGAGCCTATGCGGACAGCGAAGTTCGCGGCAATCACGTCAATATTCAAGGTTGGGAGGGCGGCAACCCGGCCTCCGGCGGCGGTTTGGCGGCCTGCCAGTTGCCCGGCGCCGCGGCCTGTGCCTATCCCCCCGCCTCAGCCCCACCGGCCGGGTACAC
>JBARBX010000369.1:0-4614 GCA_049793535.1 Steroidobacteraceae bacterium
GCGCACCTCTTCGGCCAGGCGCTTATCCCAATCGGCATGGTTGTTGAGGTGCGCAGCCGTTCCGGCCCCGGGCGCAGGCTCGCCTTCAGTGTCTCCGTAACCGCTCCACTCCGGCGTCGCGTGATCCGATGAGCTGGGCGGGTACTCGAAGATCTCAACCTGGTTCACCGGTCTCTCCTGATCCTCTCCACCCACCACTCACCGTCCACCGCTCACCGTCCACCGCTCACCGTCCACCGTTTACCGCCCACCGTCCACCGTTCACCACTCGTTCCCATCGATCCGCCCGCACTCCACTCAAGTCGCCGAGGTCAGGCCAGCATCTCGTCGCCGGTTTCGAGTTTCAGAATCACCTTGCCTTCGGCTTCGAGCCGGCGCGCCAGGTTCAAAATCTCCTGCTGGGCCTGCGCCACTTCGCGCGATCGCACCGGGCCCAGAACTTCCATGTCTTCCTTCAACATCTCCACCGCGCGCGAGCTCATCGCCTTGAAGATCTGCGCCCGCAGTTCCTCGTTCGCCCCACGCAGCGCCAGCGCCAGTTGCCGCTTGTCCACGCCCGACACGATCTCGCGAATAGTGGCCGCCGGAACCGTGATCAGGTCTTCAAACGTGAACATCAGGTTGCGGATGCCCAGGGCCAGTTCCGGCTGGCCCTCCTCGATGGTCTCGAGAATCTTCTTGGACTCTTCGGCGTTGAGCCGGTTCAGCAGGTCGGCGACGGCCTTGAAGCCCGAGTAGCTCTTCCGTGCCGCGTCGCCCACGCTCTCCAGCCGGCGATGCAAAACGTGCGCCACCTTCTGCGCCATCTCCGGCGAGAACTGGCGCATCTCGGCCAGCCGCTGGACGGCCACCACTTTGTGTTCCTCGCTCAGGCTGGCCAGCACCATCGACGCCTTACGCGGATCGAGATGGGCCAGCACCAGCGCGATCGTCTGCGGATGTTCCGAGTCGAGCAGCTTGCCCAGCTGCTGCGGGTCGGTGCGCTGCAGCTTCGCCAGGTTGCCCTGCGCAGCCTCCTGCGAGCGGCGCACCAGCATCAGCAGATCGTCGGCGCGCTGCTTTCCGAATGAATCCACCAGCAGCCGGCTGGCGTAGTCGATGCCGCCATGCACCATGAAGCTCTGCGTTTCCAGCAGCTCCCAGAACTCCTCGAGCACGTCGGCCGAGAGCTCGGGTGAAACGCCGCGCAGGTCGGCAAGCTCCTCGGTGATCCTCTCCACGTCGGTCTCCGGCAGCGCTCGCAGAATCTCCTTCGCCAGTTCCTCCCCGACCGCCACCAGCAGGACCGCGGCCTTGCGGATGCCGGAGAGATTCTCCGAGTTCCTGCGCCGTGCTGCACCGTTGGTATCGTTCGACTCTGCCACGTTCGAGCTTCCTTTTGAATCCTGTTAGTCCGAATGAATCCAGCTCTGCAACAGCCGCGAACTCTGCGACGGCTCGCGCTTCATCTGCGATGTCACCTGGTTAAAGATTTCCTGCGATCGCACGCGTTCGGGATCGACCTCGACCGGGGATAACGGCAGCGCGCTCGCAGCCGTCTCACCCGAGGCCAGCTCGCGCGGTTTCCCCCTGCCTGCACCCAATTGAGCCGATGCAACATGCTTCAGCGCCGGCCGCACGCCGAGCATGAGAATGACGAATGTCGCCAGCAGCAGTGCCAGATACTTGACCAGTACCGGCGAATTCTCGGCCGCCGACAAGAACTGCTGCGGTATCGCCGGCGGCGGCGCGGCGCGATTCTGGTCGAAGGAAATATCCTGAACCGTCAGCGCGTCGCCCCGCGTCTGATCGAACCCTACCGCGGCCTGGGCCAGCGCGGTCAGGTTGCGCAGCTCGTCGGCGGTGCGCGGCTGCCATTGGGCGGGCTTGTTCTTGGCTGCCGCCTGCATCATCCGGTCATTCACCACAATGGCCGCCGTAAGCCGGCGAATCCGACCCGGATTCTCGACCGTATGTTTTACCGTTTTCGACACCCCGTAGGTGCCCGACTCGCTCTTCGATGTCTGGGGTGTCGTGGTCTGCTTGGGATAGACCGGCAACGCCTGAGTATTTGGCGCGTTCGATGCCGTCCCCGGAACTCCGGCGGCCACCGGCTCGCCGCCGGTGTTCTGCTCGGTGCGTTGCATCGAAAGCGTCGCTGTCTGATTGGGATCGTAGACCTCCTGCGTCGTATCCGTTGCCGCGTCCTCGTAGTTCAGCGTCACCGAGGCGCGCACGTTGCCCACCCCCGTTACCGGTTCGAGCGTAGCCACCAGCTTGTCTTCGAGGGCCTGCTCCTGGCTCAATTCCATGGCTTCGGCGGTCTTTGGCCCCAGCGGCAGCCGCCCCGCCGCATCCACCAGAACCACATGATCGGGAGTCAGCCCGTCGACCGCCGAGGCCACCAGGTTGCGGATCGCGTCAGCCTCGCCGTCGGCCAGCGAAAGATGCCGCAGCTTGATCACCACCGAGGCCTTGGCCGGCCGCTCTTCGTCGCGAAAGAGCGAATCGTGCGGCATTACAAGGTGCACCCGCGCCGACTCGATGTCGGCGAGCGAGCCAACCGTATGCTCCAGCTCGCCCTCGAGCGCGCGCTGGTAATTCACCTGCTCGTCAAACTCCGAGCCCACCCAGTTTGGTTTGTCGAAAATCTCAAAGCCCAGCCTTCCGCTCTTCACCCCGCCCTTGGCCGCGGCCGCCAGGCGCGCCTTGTCGAGCATCGCCGCCGGAACCCGTATCCCGGTTCCGTCCGGCGTCATGTCGTAGGTGATCTGCGCTGCGGCCAGAATCTGCCCGATCTGCCGCGCATCGTCAGGGTCGAGGCCGGTGTAAAGAGTGCGCCAGTCCGGCCGCGCCATCAGCCAGACAACGGCCCCGATCATTGCCGCTACCAGTAGCCCGCCAACCATCGCGCCGCGGCGCTCGCTCGGCGCCATCCGGGCCCACATCGCCCGCGCCCGTCCCCATCCGCCTGCCACGCGATCCGCCCATTGCGGCTGTCCCGGCATGGCCGGCGCGGTCTTCTCGAGTTGTGCTCCAGGTGCCATTCGTTTCGTGCCCGATCAGGTTCCTTGCCGCCCTCTAAAACTGCATCCCCATTACCTGCTGATAGGCCTGCACGGCCTTGTTGCGAACCGCCAGCGCCATTTCGAAGGTCATGTCCGCCTTCTGCGTTGCGATCATCGCCTGATGAACATCGACGCCGTTCCCCGTCATCAGCCCGGACACGGCTGCGCGGGCCTGAGACTCCAGTTGATCCACCTGGCCCACCGCATCGGTGAGCAGATCGGAGAAAGGAGCCGCCGGCCCGCTCGCGCCGCCTGGAGAGAGTGTTGGAGAGAGCGTGGAAGCGATTCCCGGTGAAAGATTTGGTGAGATATTCGTGGCCAGACTCG
The DNA here is from genome assembly GCA_049793535.1 of Steroidobacteraceae bacterium. Taxonomy (GTDB): domain Bacteria; phylum Pseudomonadota; class Gammaproteobacteria; order Steroidobacterales; family Steroidobacteraceae; genus Bog-1198. The sequence goes on from JBARBX010000369.1 coordinate 3,375, forward strand.
ACCCGCCGGCAGCCGATGCCGGCCCGGTCAGTCCGGTAAGCGCGGTATTGATTGGAGCGATCGACGGTAGCATTGTGCCTCCTTATTCGGGCAGCCTTGCGCTCTCGGTACCTGTTCGCATTACGACTTCGCAATCTCCAGCGCCGACGAGATCATGCCCTTCTCGGCCTGCACGGCTGAGCTGTTGAGCCCGTAGGCGCGGGTTGCTCCCATCAGGTCAACCATCTCGCTGATGGGGTTGATGTCGGGATATTCTACGTAGCCATCCGGCCCCGCATCGGGATGCCCCGGATCGTAGCGGCGCAGCGGCGGCGAAGGATCCTCAACCACCCCGGCAATGTGCACGCCCGGCGCCACAGCGACGCCCCCCGCCGATCCCAGGGCGGAAGGGGTCGAATCCAAAAAGGTGGCGCCCGAAGAGACCAGTCCCGTTCCCGGCGAGATTCCGCCATTCGCGCCGCCCGTTGCGCCGCTGATCGAATCGAGAAACTTCGTATCGCCGCTGTCCGCCGCAAACACCACGTGCTGCCGACGATATGGCCCGCCCGTTGCCGTCCGCGTCGTCTCGGCGTTGGCCATATTGGCTGCCACCACCTCGGCGCGAACCCGCTCCGCCTGCATGGCCTCGCCCGATGCGTCCATCATCCCGAACAGGTTCATCGTTCAAGCTCCTGGCTCGTGGTCCGTAATTCGTGACTCGTGATTCGTGCGTCGTGATCACGATCCACGGTCCACGATCCACGCGTTACTTCCCATCCGAATGAATCGCGTCCATCACGCGCTGATACTCCTGGCGCAGCAGCGCCACGCCGGTTTTGAATCTCAACTGCGCCTCGGCAAGATTCAGGCCCTCGCGATCCATCGAGACATTGTTGCCGTCGGGCCGCGAGACCAGTCCGTCCACATCGGTAACCCACACCCGTTTCGGTCCCTTGCTCGCGGCCACATCGCTCATCGCCTCGCGCATCTCGGCCTCAAAGTCCATCCCAACCGTCCGGTAACCGGGTGTGTCGATATTGGCCATGTTGGCCGCGGTCAGTTTGGCCTCGGCCGTCGACAGATCGAGAAAGCGCGCAATCTGATCGCTCAGCATTGTTTCAACCTGCATTCTCGAACCCTCCTTCGCGCATCGTCTGCAACCCCATGAACGCTCTAACCGAAGATGCTCCTGCGCCCGCCCGCCTAATTCATCAACCGTCCAAAATCGATCTCGGCCGCGGTCAGCACCGGCGAGTCCCCG
>JBARBX010000370.1:0-2038 GCA_049793535.1 Steroidobacteraceae bacterium
GGCCAGCATCGATGGTCGCGAGCTTTTTAGAAAGGACGGCTTGGCGGCATGGCGCGCGAAGTCCGCGGTGGGTCAAGCTATCTATGTCGCCGTCTTCAACCTGCGCGAAACCCCGGCGCCCGTGACGATCAAACTCGAGGAATTGGGGGTGAAGGGCGTCGCGCGGGTTCGGGATCTGTGGCGGCGATCAGACCTCGAACCGGTCCAGGATGAGTTTGTCCCGCTCATACCGCGCCACGGCGCCGGCCTGTTTCGGCTGTCGGCCACGTAGCGGGAATCGCTTTATTTTTCCGTGCGCAGGAGCACGACGGTTTTCTCGGCATAAATCTGTCCCGGCCTCAACACCGTCGATGGGAAGCTTGGCTGGTTGGGCGAATCCGGAAAATGCTGAGTTTCCAGGCACAAGCCGGTTCGGTACTGAAATACCGTGCCGGCGCCCGCCGGCTTCCCATCGAGAAAATTGCCCGAGTAGAACTGCAGGCCGGGTTGGGTGGTCCAAATCTCGACCGAGCGGCCGCTTTTGGGATCGGCCAGTACGGCGGCAAGCGTCAGCGACTTCGAAGCTGATTTGTTGAGCACCCAGTTGTGATCGTAGCCCCTGCCGAAGCGAAGCTGCTCGTCCTGGTCGTTGATACGGCTGCCGATGCTCTGTGGCGTGCGGAAATCGAATGGCGTGTTCGCCACCGCCCTCATCTCGCCGGTGGGAATCAGCGTCGCGTTGACGGGTGTGAAGCGATCGGCGTTGATCTTGAGCAGATGATTCAGAATCGTATTCTGAGAATCGCCCGTGAGGTTGAAGTAGGCATGGTTGGTAAGATTGACGGGTGTCGGCGCAGTGGAGGTCGCTTCGTAGTCGATGGCGAGCGAATCATCGTCATTGAGCCGATACGTGACGTGAGCCGTCAGTTCTCCGGGGTAGCCTTCCTCACCCGCCGCGCTCACATAGGACAGCCGTAGCGAAGGTCCGGTGGGTGTCGGCATCGGTTCGGCCGTCCATACGCGCTTGTCGAAACCTCGCTTACCGCCGTGCAAACTGTTTGGAGCGTTGTTCTGCGGCAACTGGTAGCTCTTGCCGTCCAACGTGAAACGGCCATTGGCGATGCGATTCGCATAGCGGCCGACGGTGGCGCCAAAATAAGGCACGCCGGCCAGATAGGAATCAAGCGTGTCGAAGCCTAATATAATGTTGCTGAAATGACCCGCACGGTCCGGCGTCCGGAGCGACACCAGCGTAGCACCATAGGTCATTATTCGAGCTTCGATGCCGTGGACGTTGGTCAGCGTGTAGATTTGCACGATTGCCTCTCCGGCGCGGCCGAAGGAAGCGCTTGCGATCGGCTGACGGGTGCTTGCGGACGCCGCGAAAGCGGGACCTGCCGCCGTGCAGGCCGCGAGGAATAACGCGGCAAAAATAGGGTCTCTGCTCATAACTGGTTATTCGACGGTTGCCAATAAATCAGACATATCTCCAACGATAAGCACGCAGCCGGCCGTGCGCTATCTTGCCAAGGTCAGGCCACTATGGCAATTTGTCTGAGTAAATATGGGAGCGCAACCGCCCAGGTTGGGTGCCTTTTCATAGACCCTGCGAACGGATATCCAGCATGAACTCGGCCTCTCCACTCCGCCGCCTGCGCTCACGAGCATGGTTCGACGATCCGGACAATGCGGACATGACCGCGTTGTACTTGGAGCGTTACCTGAATTTCGGCCTGACGCTCACCGAATTGCAGTCGGGAAGGCCCATCGTCGGCATCGCCCAAACCGGGTCCGATCTGTCGCCCTGCAACCGCCATCATCTGGTTCTGGCGACACGTGTGCGCGAAGGCATTCGCGATGCGGGGGGCGTTCCCATCGAGTTTCCCGTGCATCCGATTCAGGAAACCGGCAAGCGCCCGACCGCCGGGCTGGACCGCAATCTCGCCTATTTGGGCCTGGTTGAGCTCCTCTATGGCTATCCCATCGATGGTGTCGTTCTCACCGTCGGCTGCGACAAGACCACCCCCGCCTGCCTGATGGCCGCGGCGACGGTTGATAT
>JBARBX010000371.1:0-5788 GCA_049793535.1 Steroidobacteraceae bacterium
TTTCTCGAACGGGGCGGCGCGCGAGCCGCATCGTCGGCGTCGGCGCCGACGGCGACGGCATCGGCGCGAGGCTACGGAACCGATCCCCTGCTCACGAAGAACTACGCGCCCGGCGACCTGTGGCCGCTGACCTTGACGGCGGCGCAGCGGCGCCTCGCGGGCATCCTTGCCGACATCATCATTCCGGCCGACGATCACTCGCCGGGCGCCTCGGCCGTCGGGGTGGTGGAGTTCATCGATGAGTGGGTGAGTGCCCCGTATCCCGCACATCAACGAGACCGCGGCATGCTGCTGGACGGTTTCGCCTGGCTCGACGCCGAAGCCGTGCGCCGCTTCGCCAAGGAATTCTCGGAGCTCGACCCCACGGGACAACACGGCAGTTGCGATGACATCTGCGATGAGGCGCGCGCGCCACCCGCACGGGGCGCGGCCGCACGCTTCTTCGCGCTGTATCGCGATCTGACTGCCGGCGGCTTCTACTCGACTCCCGCCGGCCGCAAGGATTTGAATTACATCGGCAACGTGCCGCGCGCGCGCTTCGAAGGACCGCCTGCCGCGCTGCTCGAGACATTGAACCTGCTGGGTGACCCATGAACAAAACTCATTTGCACGCCGTTACGCGGCTACTCGCTTCGCTTGCCGTACTGTGCATGGCCGCGATACCCGCCGGCGCCGGCACTCCGCACTGGCGCCCGCTATTGCAGGACCACAGTGCACCAGACTGGCGCGGCTGGAAAGCTCCCGGATTGCCGACGGGCTGGCACATTGCCGGCGGGGTGCTCTCCAAGGAGGGCAGCGTCGATGATCTGGTCACCCGGCAGAGCTATGGAGACTTCGAGCTTGAACTCGAATGGAAGATCGGCCGGGGCGGCAACAGCGGTATTTTTTACCGTGGCACGCGTGAGTACGATCATATCTATTGGAGCGCTCCGGAGTACCAGCTTCTGGATGACGCCAACGCGCCTGACGGCAAGAACCGGCTCACGGCTGCCGCGTCCGCCTATGCGCTCTACGGCGCGCCGGCCGATGTCGTGTTGCCCTTCGATCACTGGAACAAAACGCGGATCGTCGTTCGGGGAAGGCATGTCGAGCACTGGCTCAACGGCCGCAAGGTGGTGGAGTACGAATTTCAGAGCGCCGACTGGAAGAGCAAGGTGGGTTCGAGCAAATTTGCGGCATACCCGAACTACGGTTTGGCGACGGCGGGCCTGATTGGGCTGCAGGGCGATCATCCCGGAGCACTGGCCATTCGCCGCATGCGCATCCGCGAGTTACAATCGGCGCCGTAATGTCCATTCTGCTGGCCGAGTCCATGCGTCGCATCAGCGGCCTGCTGCAATCCGGTCAATACGGCGCAGCGCATTCGCAGTTGGAATCCCTGGTGACGGCAAATCCTGATTACGTGGAAGGCCTGCGGCTGTTCGCCGGCACCAAACAAGCCTTAGGCGATCTCGCCCAAGCCGAGTCGCTGCTGCGGCGCGCGCTCGGCATCGACCCCCAATGGGCTCCCACACTGACCACCCTTGCGGAGCTATTGCTGATTGCGGGTCGCAGCGCCGAGGCCGTACCCTTGTTGCAGCGTGCAATCCAAGGCTCCCCTGCCTATCCGCGGGCCGCACTTCTATTGGTTCGCCATCTTCTCGACAGGGGCCAGGCGGCAGCGGCACTCGACGTTGCGACGCCCTGGTGCAATAGCGGCAAGGCCGATGAGGAATTGTCGGCGCTGCACGTGGCGGCATACGCGGCTCTCGGCCGCCAAAGCGAAGCGGTGGCGAACTATCGTCGTCTGGCGGCACTCGCTCCGGACAACCCCATCGCGACCCACACCCTGGCTGTCGCGTTGAATGCGGCCAATCAGCCAGAGGAAGGCGAGCGCGTGGTGCGTCAGACGCTGGGCCGCAGCCGACCGACGGCGGCGCTGCACCACACGCATGCCCGCAGCCTCATCACTATGGAGCGATTCGACCAAGCCGAGCGGGCCTTGCGCGAATGCGTGAGATTGGCGCCTCACCTCGCCGAGGCGCACAACAGCCTGGCGCAACTCATCTGGATGCGCACCGGCAATATCGTCGAGACGACGCGCGTACTGGATCAGGCGCTCGAAAAATACCAGCATGACGATGCACTGTGGGCCACCAAAGCCGCCCTACTGCAGGGAGCCGGCGACGCGCGCGGCGCTTACGCCTGCCTCGCCGAACGCGCCGCTCGACCCGAGGCCCCCCCCATGTTGCTCATCCGCGCGGGCTTGGCGGCGGTGGAGTTTGCACCCGCCACTGCCTTGCACCTCGCAGAACGGGCCATGCGTGCGCAGTCCAACAACCCGGCGCGCAAACTGCTGTGCGCCGCCTACCTGGGCGTGGGGGAGGGAGTCAAAGCGCTGGCCGAGTGCGCCACCCTGCTTGAGGCTACTCCCGACGATCAATACCTCATTGCCATGCAAACCACCGCGCTGCGGCTACTGAAGGATCCGCGCTACGAGGCGCTCTGCGACTACGACAAAATGGTGCAGGCGCAGTTCCTCGAAACCCCTCCGGGGTGGTCCGATCTCGCCGGCTTTCTGGCGGACGCCGCATCATGCTTGGACGCCCTCCACAATCCGCACGGCCATCGACTTCTCTACCAATCGCTGCGCCAGGGCACCGAGACTACTCAGGATCTGTCGCGCAGTGAGGATCCCGTTATTCAGGCGCTGTTTCACGCCTTTGCCGCGCCGATCGCGCGCTACCGCGAGCACATCGGTCAAGGGAAAGATGCCCTGCGGCGCCGCAACCGGGGCGCTTCACGATTCAACGGCAGTTGGTCGGTACGTCTGCACAGCACGGGCTTCCACACCAGCCACGTGCATCCTCGGGGATGGATATCCTCGGCCTGCTATATCCAACTGCCCGACAGCATGAGGGCGGGACACACAGGCGAAGGGATCTTGAGCTTTGGCGCGCCGGGGATGCTCACGACGCCTTCGCTACAGGCCGAGTTGTCGGTTCGTCCCGAAGCCGGCTTGCTGGTGCTGTTCCCGTCGTATTTCTGGCACGGGACATTGCCGTTTCACAGCGACCAGCCCCGTCTCACCGTCGCCTTCGACGTCGTCCCGGATATGGCTAAGTGAACTTGGGGGGTCTCCCCTCGCGCCGTCGCGAGGGGAGATTCCCGGCCGATGCTAGAACTTGTACTTGGCTCCGATGTTGATTTCGCGGCCGACGATCGACCGCCCGAAACCCACTTCGTTTTGCACGGCGTTGCCGCCAAATCGTGCATTACCCTCGGTCAACCCAAATTGATTGGTGAGGTTCGAGCCCATGACACGGAACTCCCAATTGTCGCCCACATCGGCAACGATGCCCGCACCCAGGTCGTAATAGCTGCCCAAGGGATTCAAGCCCGTCTGGTCCTGGTAGTGCTGACCGACGTGCTCATAAGTCACGGACTCGGTCAACGTGCCCCAGCTGAAAACCTGCATGTCGCTGGGTGTCACGATAATTCCAAGTTTCGGTGTACGAGCGAGCGGTTGGCCATTGATGGTGCCGCAGACCACTTGCCCAGTGATGTTGGTGTAAATATAGCAACCCTGGAAGTTCTGATAGTGGCCATCCATGTAATTGGCATTCACCGATATCTTGAAGTCCTTGACCGGTTGCACATCGCTGTCCGCGAACGGGTTCACGCTGCCGACCAGCCGCACCCCTTTGGCGGTCGAGCCATAGACTTCAGGCGGGCCAATCGGTTGGTTTTGTATGTTCACGGGCGTGGTCAGCAATCCCTTGAACGTCTTGTCATAAACCGATGCGTCGATATACGTATAACGATTCTGAATCTTGAAACCGCCTTCGTAATTCCGCATGGTTTGCAGGGGCACGTCATTCGTGCTGGTACCATTCACAGCCACCTGGGTATTGGTACGGATATCGTCGAAGTTGGCGAAGTGCACGCCATTGTTGACGCGCACGTAGGCGCTCATATGGTCGGTGAACTCGTAGTTCGCGCCCAGAGAAAACGTCGGGATGGTGTTGGTTTTACTGGCGCGCGTGTACGTGCCGTTGGGCAAATCGACGGCGTTATCCCACAAATCGTACTGCGACCCGAGCTGTACCGGCGATTGATTGGTTGTCTGTTGCGTCATGTCCATATGTTCGAGACGAGCCGAGGCATCGAACAACCAGTTGTTGATTTTCCAGGAGTCCGACAGATACAGGGCAATATTGGTGGCTTGGCCCTGCTCCTCGATGTAGTAGCCCCCGTTGGCGTTGACGATGCCTTGCGGACTCGTCACATCGTAGATGTTTCCGCCTTGGACGGCCTGCAATATGATCGGGCTCGCATTCGGCACGTTATCCATCAGCACATTGGAGCTGATCGACCACTGATCGTTGTCCGTGTAATGCGCCGCATACAAGCCGGCGGTCAGCGTATTGCCATTGCCGAAGTCCTCATTCAAGCGGAATTCGTCGGAGACACTCGTGATCTTCTTGCGCACGAACCATACCTGTTCGGTGATCACACTTTGATTGGGATTGACGGCTGCGCCGTTTGCATACTGAGCCGTGACCAGGGACGAGGGTAATGTGGCCGGCAGATTCGACAATTGAGTACCAATGTAAGTTGACAATGACTGCGGGTTGCCGTTGTTGACCAGCGCCTGCGTATTCATGTAACCGCCGTCGAACAGGAAGTTATTGCTGATCGACCAACCACCGTCGAGTTTCAACTTCAGCTCTGAACCGAAGTAGTTCATTGCAGCGCCACGGCCATTGCTGATATCGTCATTCTCAAAGCCGCCGGCCGGGCTCGGTATCAGGAAGTTCTCGAGTTGCTTGCTGTTGTAGGTCGAGTTGAGCTGATTGAAGCCGGGATAGGCGGAGATACTCCCGTTGGAAACGACGTAGGGAAAATCGGCGACCCATTGGTTCTTGTCCTGCAGCGCTCTATACCAAAACATGATCGAGCCGCCGTCGAGGTCGTGCTTCAACGTGCCTGTCAGTTGCCCGCCGATGTCGGACGGATACTGCGGATCGCGCACACCATCGGATAGGCGGTAAAAGCCGCCGACGCTTCCGTACCATCCGTCGATGATCTTGCCGCTCAAGAACGCATCGACGCGTTCCGATCCCTCATTTCCGTAAGTGAGGCCGACCGAACCTTCGGTCTTGTCCGAACCGGTCCGCAAAATAAAGTTCGCCGTGGCACCCGGCTGCCCCGGTCCGAAAATTGCGCCCGTGCCGCCCTGAACAATTTCAAGGCGCTCGATGGTGTCGTCCAAGCGCACCAAGGAGCTGTTATCCATGAAAGACAGGTAAGGGGCACCGTAGAGGGGCGAACCCTGGATCATGGTGGTGAAATACGGTGAATCGCCGCCGCCGTTGGGGAAGCCGACCACGTCGATATTGACGCCGGTTTGTCCGCCAGATGCTTCCGGCCAAACTCCGGGCGAGAGTTTATAAAGTTCGGCAGTACTCGCGGGGTTCGCGCTCTTAATATCGCTGAGGGACACCGACACGATGTTGAAGCTGGCGTCCAGCTTCTTGACGGCCTGCGCTGAGGCCGTGACGACGATTTCGTCGAGCCCGGTCACTTCGGCGGCGGCCGCGGCGGGAGCCGTTGTGTTCGTTGTGTCGGCTGCATAGGCGCCGCCGGCGCAGTAAAGGATTCCGGCCACCGCGGCGGCAACGCCATTGAGTGCGCCGACGCGCAGCCCCGCCGATGTTTTTGCCAACCCAGTGCTCCGACGCGGTTTCTGTTTGTTCTTTACTTTCACGGATCGTCCCCCCTTGAATACCTTTAATTGATGTAATTA
>JBARBX010000372.1:0-2038 GCA_049793535.1 Steroidobacteraceae bacterium
ACCGCCTGGCGCGCCGGCAAATGAACGATTTCGGCACCATCGTGACCATCGAGTTGGACGGCGGCTTCGAGCAGGGTGCGCGCTTTGCCGAAGCACTGCAGTATTTCTCGATTTCGGCGAGCGTGGGATCGGCGGAGTCGCTGGTCATGCCGCCCCAGCTTCTGGCAGGAGGCGAATTCACCCCCGAGCAACGCGCCGCTTCGTTGATTACCCGAGGCACGGTGCGCCTGTCGATCGGTCTCGAGAACTCCGCCGACCTGGTCGACGATTTGGGGCAAGCCCTGGACAAGGCATATTTGACTTAATCGCTCCCGCTGTAGGGGAATCTACTCAAGCATCTCCGGCGCGCGCCGATAGCTCAGTACGCGCAATGCAAGGGGTATGCAGTGAGTTTCGAGTTCCAGGCGGCGCACGCCTACCTGACTGAATCCTTGACGGCTCCGCAGACCATCGCGCCGCTGCCGCGGGTGTGTGCGCAACTGGCGGAACTCACGGCGCAGCAAGTGACCGATTCGGCCCAGTTGGCGCGGCTGATTCAATCCGACCCGGCGCTCGCCGGCGAGATCATTCGGGTGGCGAATTCTCCGGCGTTGCGGCCGCGGATGGCAGTCGTGTCGCTGCAGCAGGCGGTCTCCTGGCTCGGTGTCGCCGAGGTACGCAACATCGCGATGGCGGTGATGCTGCGCGGCGAGGTGTTCACAGCTCCCGGCCATGAGCCGGAATCCGAAGAACTATGGCAGGAGGCATGGCTGGCCGGCCTGTGGGCGAAGGAGATCGCACGCGAGCGCCGCAAGCACGTCGAAAGCGCATTCCTGGCCGCCCTCATGCACCGCACGGGGGCCGCGCTCGCGCTGAAGATTCTGTCGCGCTTCGAGGCCGAGCAGCGCAAGCGCCTGGAGGCGCGCATCTTCGGCGATCTCGTCGTCGAATTCGAAGCGGCGCTCGGCCGCCTGTTGATGCACAACTGGCTGCTGCCCCAGGACGTGCAGGATGCGGCAAGCGATTGGCGCAACTACCGCGAGTCGAGCCAGGGCGATCTCGCGGGGACCGTACACGCCGCGCACCTGCTGGCCGCACACACCCTGCATGCCGAGTCGACAACCCAGGACATGGTGATCGAGAGTCCGGTGTTCGAGCAGCTCGGCGTCTTTCCCGACGACCGTCGGCACATGCTTGCGAAGCGCGATCAGGTGCGCGCCCTGGCGGGCTGCTGATGCCTCCGGATAGCTTCGACATCCTTTGCATTGGGTCGGGCCCGGCCGGACAGAAGGCGGCGATTCAGGCCGCCAAAGCCGGGTTTCGCGCGGGCGTCATCGAGCGTGAATCGCAGGTCGGCGGCTCCTGCCTGCTGTCGGGCACGATTCCCAGCAAGGCGCTGCGGGAACAGGCGCTGCGCTACCGCCGCATGCAAGGCAGCGCCTCCTCCTTGGCGGTCGAACTGCGCGGCGATGCGCCCCTGTCCGCCTTGCTGCACGGCGTCGATGCCGTGATCGGCGCCCAGGACCGCTATCTTCAGGCACAGCTCGCGCGCAATCACGTCGAGCTGATTCGCGGGCGCGGCGTTTTTCTGGATGCGGGCCGCATCGAGGTGCAGCGCTTGGACGGTTCGCGAATCGTCTTGCGCGCGCCGCGCGTGCTTCTCGCCACGGGATCGAGGCCGCGGCACGTCCCCGCGGTCGAAGTGGACCACGAGCACATCCTCGACAGCGATTCCATATTGAGCCTGCCGTACAGGCCGCGGACCATGTTGGTGCTGGGCAGCGGCGTGATCGCCTGCGAGTACGCCTCGATCTTCGCCGCCCTGGGATGCGCCGTGACTCTGCTCGACAAGGCCGCGGAGCCGCTGGGGTTTCTCGACCCTGCGCTGCGCGGGGGATTTCTCGATGCTTTCCGGTCGATGGGCGGGTGCTACCAAGGAGGTGCCGAGGTCGCCGGCGCGCGCTTCGACGGCTTCTCGCAGGTGGAGGTGCAGCTCAAGGATGGCCGGACACTGAACGCCGACATCGTATTCGCCGCATTCGGCCGCGTGGCCAACTTG
>JBARBX010000373.1:0-1595 GCA_049793535.1 Steroidobacteraceae bacterium
AGCGGGTGCCCGGCGGTCGCAGGACCGCCGGGCCTTTAGATGTTTAGGGCATGACGGACATGGGCATTCACAAATTGGCGCCGGAGCGGCCGAAGGACAGTTCCAGTCCCTTCAGCGTCAGCGTGGCCTTTCAGCACGACTTGTGCGATTTGGGCGAGGCAGTGATCAAGACGCGAGCGATCCAGGCGTTCGATGTGAGTGCCGAAGGGTATCGAAAGGCGGGCTATTGTTCCTGCACGTTCAATGTGTGGGCGGCGAGCAAGGAGTTGGCTGATCAGACTCGCGCGATGCTGCTTCGGGTGTTAGGTCCCTGCCGAGTGCGCGACCAGATGTTCGTGATTGACTGGCAGTTCTGCAACAGCCGCGGCACCCTGGTGAGCACATCCTTCGACGAAATCGCCGACGACGTCGTCCTGGACGAGGCCTACCCACACTTGGGCGGCCCGGTGGTGCAGTTCATCGAGCGGTATTTGTCCGCGAGCGAGACGGTTTTGATCTTGTTGGGACCGCCCGGGATGGGCAAGACCCGGCTCGTGCGAGCGATTCTCGGGGCCATGTCCCGGCGAAAGCAGGACAGCGCCATGGCGATGTACACGGCGGACAAGACCGCGTTGGAAGGTGACGAGATCTTCGTCGATTTCATCACGGGCCTTCACGATGCCTTCGTCATCGAAGACGCCGACCATCTGCTGCAGCCCCGAACCGACGGCAATCGGAATTTGCACCGTTTCTTGATGATTGCGGACGGCGTGGTGCGCGCGCAGAACCGCAAGATCATCTTCACCACGAACTTGCCGAACATCGGCAGCATCGACGAGGCGCTGCTGCGCCCCGGTCGATGTTTCGCGACGATTCAGATGCGCCCGTTGACCGTAAAGGAGAGCGCTGCCGTCCTGAGCCGTCTACTCCCCGGCAATCCGGATGCGGTGGACCGCGCTCGCGAAGCACTGATGGCAACCGGCAGGAATGGCAGTTCGCTGGCAGCGATTTACCGGGTCGTAAGCGCCTACGGAAGCGGAAGCCTTTGAGATTATGGTGGTGAGCTCGGCAGTTGGGGTAACGCGACGCGCGATCCGCGGGGTTGGGCCGCGACCCATGTGTATTTCGCGCTGCTTCCGGCCGATCATCTCGAACTCATCCCTGGCGGCAATGCCCAGGATACCCGCTGGGTCAGGATCGAGGCCAGTCGAGTGCGGGACAATCTGGCCTTCGATCATGCCGAGATACTCAAGGCTGCCATCACCCGCACGGCGGCCGTGCGGCGACGACAATGCGCCTTGCTCCTACCGATATCACCTTCGAGGAATGACGGTGATCTCTATCGGCACGGCGTCCACTACTTGGTTCGGTGTATTCGATTGTGCGGCCCATTCGCGCGTGTACGAGAGCGTTGTAATCAGTCCGCAGAAAGCCGCGGCATGAAGGCCTAAAATCAAGAAGAGCGTACCGGAGCGAAGCGAGAAGTAGCCGAAGTGTCGATCAGTAGGAGTCACATATCCCTTCACCGCCACCACGAGACCCGCGACTGGAACTCGAATTCGCGAGTGCTCATTGACGATCACGACGATCGCCCAGCAGCAGCCCAACGCCAAGCC
>JBARBX010000374.1:0-3269 GCA_049793535.1 Steroidobacteraceae bacterium
GGCGGAATGATCGTTTGCACGAGCTTGCCGGCCAATCCCGTGTAGAACGCCCAGACAATCCCCACGTGGAGAATGATAACGGCAATGAGCGCGGCACCGCGCCTGCCCGAGAACAATGACGGTTCTTCGTATTTATACATAAGTCTAAGCGACCCTACCCCTAATCAATTCGTCGATATTTCGCCGCGCTCCCTTCGAACGCTCCACACATGTCTCGAAGTCACGCTCTCATTCCGCAGCAGCGTCCCTTCAATCCCTTCGGCGAGTAAAGAGCCTGACACATATCGCGCCCGAACTGCAAGCGCGACTTTGCAGGGCAATGGGCGACGATCAAGCGTCACTGTCTCGGACCTCCGCGCGGTGCCGCTTGATCCAGATCGGTGACCGCGCCCAGGGATGCGCTGCTGACCTGCCTTGCATACTTAGCCAAGGCGCCGCGGCGTGCATAGGGTTTGGGCGCCGCCCAAGACTTGCGCCGACGCTTCATTTCCGCTGCGGCGACGTGCAACGTGATTTCACGACGCTGCGCATCAATGGTGATGGCGTCGCCCGTCTTTACCAGGGCCAGCGGGCCGCCCAGCGCGGCTTCCGGCGACACATGCCCGACGACGAAGCCATGGCTGCCGCCCGAAAACCGCCCGTCGGTGATGAGTGCGACCTCCTGACCCAGCCCCTTGCCCATGATGGCGGCGGTCGGACTCAGCATTTCGCGCATGCCGGGTCCGCCCTTCGGTCCTTCGTAGCGTATGACGACGACGTCGCCGGGCCGCACCTTGCCGCCGAGAATTCCCTGCAGCGCCTGCTCCTCGGAATTGAACACCCGCGCCCTGCCATCGAAGCGCAGACCTTCCTTCCCCGTAATCTTCGCGACCGCGCCATCCGGTGCAAGATTTCCATACAGGACGACCAAATGACTGTCCTTTTTGATGGGGTCGTTCAAGGGCCGGACAATATGTTGAGCGGCGGCGTAGGGTGCAACGTCGCGCAAGTTCTGCGCCAGGGTGGCGCCGGTCACCGTCAGGCAATCGCCATGCAGCAAATTCGCGTCCAGCAACGTCTTCATCAGCGGTTGAATGCCGCCAATGGCCACCAGATCCGACATGGAGTGCCGGCCGCTCGGCCGCAGGTCCGCCAGTACCGGAACGCGCTTGCCGATGCGGGTGAAATCGTCGAGGCCCAATTTGACGCCGGCCGACGATGCCATCGCGATCAAGTGCAGCACAGCATTGGTCGAGCCGCCGAGAGCGATGACCACCGTAATCGCATTCTCGAAGGCACGGCGGGTCAGGATTTGACTCGGCACGATCCCCCGCTTGATCAAGTTGACCACGGCGGCGCCGGCGCGGGCGCAGTCGTCGCGCTTCTGTCCGGAGACCGCCTCTTGGGCCGAACTGCCGGGAAGGCTCATGCCGAGCGCCTCGATGGCGGAGGCCATGGTGTTGGCCGTATACATGCCGGAGCAGGACCCCGGCCCTGGAATCGAGGTGCGTTCCACGAAATGCAGCTGCTGCTCCGACACGGTTCCCTGCGCAAGACCTCCGACCGCCTCGAACACGGACACGATGTCGCGGTTGTCGGTTCCGGGGCGGATGGTTCCCCCGTAGACGAACACCGCGGGGCGGTCGAGGCGCGCCAGCGCCATCATGCAGCCGGGCATGTTCTTGTCGCAGCCGCCGATGGCCACCACGCCGTCGAAACCCTGGGCGCCAACCACGGTTTCGATGGAGTCGGCGATGACCTCGCGCGACACCAACGAGTAGCGCATGCCCGGCGTACCCATCGAAATACCGTCGGATACGGTGATGGTGTTGAAGGTGATCGCCTTGGCGCCCGCCGTCTCCGCACCGCCCGCGGCCAGCCGCGCCAGTTGATCGATGTGCATATTGCAGGGCGTCAAGTTGCTCCAGGTTGAGGCGATGCCCACTTGCGGCTTGTCGAAATCGGCATCGTCGAACCCGACCGCGCGCAACATCGCCCGGCTGGGAGTCTGCTTCGCGCCGTCGACGACGAGACGCGAGTAGCGACGAACATCGATGGTGTTTGATTTTTTCGGCATGGGTGAGACTTACCTTTAGGCGACGCCGTAGCGTTGGACGAGATATCGAAAGACTGCGCGCAAGCCTTGCGCCTCGGCACCCACCGCGCGGCCGGGACGTTCCTTCGAATTCCAGGCGTACAGATCGATGTGCAGCCAAGGCGTCGACTCGCCCACGAATCTTTTCAAGAATAGTGCGCCGAATATGGCCCCGGCCATGGTCGAGGAGGCGACATTGTTCAGATCCGCAATCTTGCTGGCAAGCTCATCTTCGTAGCCCTGCCATAGCGGCATGGGCCACAGCGGGTCGTGTTCGGCGGCGGAGATCCGCGCGAGATCCGCAACGATGCCGTCGTCGTTGCCGAACAGCGCCGGCAATTCCGGTCCCAGCGCGACCCGCGCGGCGCCCGTGAGCGTGGCAAAGTCGATGATCAAGTCCGGGTGGTCGGCATCGGCGAACGCCAGGGCATCGCACAGCACCAGCCTGCCCTCCGCGTCGGTGTTGCCGACTTCGACGCTGAGTCCCTTGCGCGTGGCGAGCACATCGCCGGGCCGGTATGCATTGCCGCCGACGGCATTTTCCACGGCGGGCACCAGCACCCGCAGCTGCGCGCGGATACCGGCGCTCATGAGCATGTGCCCGAGCGCGAGCGCAACGGCTGCGCCGCCCATGTCCTTTTTCATCAATGCCATGCCCGACGCCGACTTGAGGTCCAGGCCGCCGCTGTCGAAACAAACACCCTTGCCCACCAACGTGAGCAGCGGAAGGGCGTCGCGCCCGCCGGGCGAGGCATCGCCCGCGAGCGGTGTCCAGCGCAACTCGAGCAGCCGGGGCGCCCCGCTGCTCGCCCTTCCCACGGCATGAATGGCGGGAAAATTGGCTGCGAGCAGCTCCTCGCCCACCCACTCCCGGTACCCGGCCCGGTGGCGCTCGGCGAGAGCGCGGGCCGCGGCCGCGAATTCGGCCGGGCCCAAATCCTGGGCCGGCGTATTGATCCAATCGCGCGCCATGCGCAACGACTCGGACGCCAGCGCGACGAATCGGACGTCCGCGTTCGCAGGCGCCGCGACGCTGGCGGGCTCGCACTTCGCCGGGCGATAGCGGTCAAAGCGGTAGGCGCCGTAGGCGAAGCCGAGACAGAGCTGCGTGGCATCGTCGCCGCTGAACTCCTGGACGAGATGGAAACGGCGCGAGGGCAGCCGCTCGACGAAGCCCGCCGCATGCCAGAGGGAC
>JBARBX010000375.1:0-6823 GCA_049793535.1 Steroidobacteraceae bacterium
AGCCGATCGCCGAATCATCCATGAGATAGCCGCCGAGCGAGGCCCAGGCAGACCACGGTCCCGAGTGCGCGGCATCCTGCCAGATATGCCATAGCGCTCCGTCCAATCCGAGTGCGAACACTTCCAGGCGGCCGTCGGAATTGTCGGCCAATGAGGGATCGCTGACGATCACGCCGCCGAGAGACGACCATCCCGACCACGGTCCCGCATGCGGCGCCGACTGCCAGATGTGCCACAGAGCTTTGTCCGTGCCGCGCGCGAACACCTCCAGGCGTCCGTCGGAGTTGTCGATGACCTGCGGATCGCCCATGAGCACGCCGCCGAGCGAGGACCAGGCGGACCACGGTCCTGCGTGGGGAGTCTCTTGCCCCAGATGCCACAGCGCATTGTCCGTGCCGCGCGCGAACACCTCCAGGCGTCCGTCGGAATTGTCGAACACCGCGGGGTCGCTCTCAATGGCGCCGCCGAGAGAGAACCAGCCCGACCACGGTCCCGCATGCGGCGCCGTCTGCCAGATGTGCCACAGCGCATTGTCGGTGCCGCGCGCAAACACCTCGATCCTGCCGTCCGAGTTGACGACGGCGGCGGGGTCGGTGGTGATCACACCGCCCAAGGACGCCCACCCGGACCAAGGACCCGCGTGCGGCGCGGTCTGCCAGATGTGCCACAGTGCCCCGTCGGTACCGCGGGCAAAGGCTTCCAGCCGTCCGTCGGAATTGCACACCACCGCGGGATCGCTGGTGATGATGCCGCCCAAGGACGCCCAACCGGACCAGGGTCCCGCATGCGGCGCCGTTTGCCAGTTGTGCCACAGTGCGTTGTCGGTGCCTCGAGCAAACAATTCCAACCGACCATCGGAGTTGTCGACGCTGACCGGATCGCTGGTGACGACGCCGCCTAACGATGCCCATCCGGACCAGGGTCCGGCGTGGGGATGCTCCTGCCAGTTGTGCCACACCGCGCGATTTCCGCCGACGCCGAACACCTCCAGGCGCCCGTCGGAGTTGTCCACCACGCAGGAGATCTTCTCCAGCCAGCGGCCGAAGGGATTGTCCGAGGTCACCGAGACCGCCTTCGCCGCCGCGACCAAGTCCGCATAGGCGGAGTTCGCGCCGGTGAGCGTCTGATAGTTGGCCTGCAGCGTGGCGCCGCCCGCCTGGGTGATCTGCGCGATGGAGTAGCCGCGCGAACGCATCCAGTAGATATAAAGGATGGAGCAGCCGGTGGACACGGAGTCCTGATCGGTCAACTCCGTGTGCGTCACCCAGTCGGGATACCCGGCCGCCACCCACGCCGCCGCCGTTTGGAATCCGGCCAGAGTGCCCCACGGCGTTTCCTCTTCCGCCATGAAGCGCGACAGTCCCTCGCCGTTGCTGTATCCACAGCCCCAGCCCTTGCCCTGCGCGCCCATGAAGCACTCGCTCAATTCCGCCACGTACAACGCGACCTCCAGGTCCACCGGGTTGATCGTGCTGGCAAAGGTCGCGTCGAGATACAGAGTGCCGCCCGACACGAAGTCGCAGCCATAGTGATAGGCACCGCCCGAGCCGTCGTTGTTGCCCGACAGAGGCGCGATGATCACTTGCACTGCACCGCCGTTGATGCCGAAGAAACTCTGCATGTCCAGGTAGGGGCGATTGGCGACACTCAGGAACTGCTGCGCAAGGGCGAGGCCCTGGGTGCCCAGGGACGGATCATAGGACAGGGTCATGTTGCCGACGGTCCCGACAAAAGTGGCCGGGTAATCGAGATGAGGAGTGGCGGCGTTCAGTTGTTCCGCTGTCCTGGCTTTGCGTACTGCACGGTTCGGCAGGAATTCGCGATGGCCGCCGACCATGCAAGAGCTGCCGCTGTCGCAGACAGCCGCGCGCGGTATGGCCGCGGCAGGCATCGCCGCGGGACGCACGGGCGCGGGCGAGTTCACGGCTTTTGGAATGCGTCCAATGGTCGGCGAGTGAGAGATAGCCGAATGGGAGGTCGCCGAATGACCGCCCTTGTGGCTCGTCATGGAGAGTGCTTTGCGCATGGTTGTTCCTTGCTTGCGGGAATGGAGTGTTCCATGAGGTAGTGGCGGCGGAGGCCGAGGCGTTACAGCGCCGCGCCGCCGTGTAACGAATGACGGCCCGCCGTCACCATGAAGGGTGACCGCTTAAGTCCGGTTGCGGGCGCTTATTCTTAGCGGATTTCGCCGCGCATGCCTTCAGGCTACGGGCACAGAGTCACGGAGCGATCGCGAACCTCGGCAGGGGTTGCGGCAGCTCGGCGAGGTAGTAGGCCAGCACGGCCATGGTTGCCACCTGGGTTTTGAAGTTTTCCGGATCGACCTTGTCCAGCGTGTCGGCCGCGGTGTGGTGGTAGTCAAAGTAGTGGCGCGAGTCGACCAAAGGAGCGAAGCCCGGTACGCCCGCCGTCTGCAGCGGTGCTATGTCCGCGCCGAGTTCGTCGTCCCTGCGCACGAGCACCGTCGCACCGATCGGGCGCAGGGCTTGAAGCACGGGTTGCAGGAGCTCGAGTGAATCCTTGGTCACCGCCGCGCCGAGGCCGAGAGACCGGCCGGCGCCATCGTCGCTCTCGATCGCGGCGATCTGCGTCCCCAGCTTGCCTTCGACGGATTTGAAGTATGCGGCGCTGCCACGCCCGCCGTTTTCCTCGTTTGTCCAGGCAACGAAACGGACCGTGCGGCGCGGGTGCAGGTCGAGCCGCTTCAAGATTTCGATCACGGCCGCGGCGCCGATCACACCCACACCGTCGTCGGTTGCACCGGTGGCCAAATCCCAGGAATCCAGGTGACCCGAGACGACTACGTACTCGTCGGGTTTCTCACGTCCGGGCCATTCGGCAATGACATTGTTGCTGTCGGCATCCGGAAGTCTCTGCGGTGTGAGCAGCAGTTTGAGCGTCACCGGGCCCGACGCGGCCAGGCGCTCAATCAAGTCGGCATCCTCGGCAGCGAGCGCCGCCGCCGGGATTGGCGGCTGCCCATCCTTCCATATCGTGGCGCCCGTGTGCGGCAAGCGAAAATTCGCGCCCCCGATCGAGCGCACCAGCGCCGCGGCCGCACCCAGTGCCTCAGCCGCCGACGGGCCGTTGAAGCGGTAGGCACCCGCCTGCTCGTAGGCATCGGAGGCATAGCCATTCTCCGCCAGCCGCTGATCGAACCGCGCTTCGAACAGCACAATACTGCCGCGTACCTCTTTTGCGCGGGCTTTGAGCTCGTCGAAGTCGTGCACGACCAGGACGCGCGCGGTCAACCCCGCGCCCACAGTCGCGGATGATCCACCGAGGGCCGTCAAGCGCAGCGCCTGCGACATTCCGCTCTGTTTGCCAGGGTACTCGATCAGCTCAGCGCGTTCTTCACCGCGCACCCAGTGTGGAACCTTCGCCGGCTGCAGCCACACATGGGCTCCGAGCGAGCGCATGGTATTCGCAATCTGAACCTGCGCGGCAGTCAGCTCCGGTGAGCCGGAAAGCCGCGGTCCGATGCCGTCAGTCAATTGGGCCAGTTGCCGCCAGGCCCAATCGCTGCTCATGGCAGCGTCGCGTATGTGCGCGAGCGTGGTGGGATCAACCTTCGGCGGGGGCGAGGCTGCGGCGCCCGCGTCCGTCGCAGAAGCGCCGCAAGTGAATAGGATTCCGCATCCGATTGCCGCCGCGGTGGGAAGATTAAAAACTTTGATTTGCATACGCTCGCCAGTGTTTGGTTGATTGGTCGCGGCAAGGCTTCGCCTGACCTCGCCCTATTGTAGTATGCGCCACAGCGTTCTAGCATCCTCGTATCCTTCGCGCGGCAATCGAGCCTGAGTTCGGCTCGATCTTAGTGTCGATCAAGCGGCTCGATCGCGAGCGCCGATACCAGCGCGGCGCCTTTCACCGGGACGAATTCGATCAACAGGGTGTTGTCCCGCGAGGTCGAGTCGAATACACGGTCAACGCCCTTGAGCGCGCCGCCGGCCGCCGCGAAAATATCGAAGCGCTTCAGAACCACCTTGCCGTTGGCCAGCACGTTGAACTCGCGTGCGCCGGCGGTTCCGGCCGAGGGCTCCTCGAACTTCAACGTGACCCGGTAGCGGCCGCTGGGCACCGGCACGCGATAGGCGAAGGCACCCTCTCTGAAGCTGTCGTAGATTCCAGGATCGTCGGCGGCGACGGCGATCCGCGCTGCCGCCCGCGTATCCGGCGGATTGATGGAGCCGGGCACCCCGCCGCTGAAGTAGGCGTCCGAGCCGTAGCGTTGGCCTGCCTTTGTAAGGTAACCGGAAATGTCGCCGGCTTTGATTCGAACGCTCGCCAAGGATCCCGCGAAGGTCCAGCGCATCGAATCCCGCAGCACCGTGCCGGCCACATCGGCAGTGGCGCGCAAATCATTGGTTCCGGACGCAAGCTGCACGGAGTGCCACAGGCAAATGCCGCCCGTGCATGGCGCCATCCCCTGACCCCGGTCGTTCAGCCACAGCGTCGCCTGCGGCGCATTGCTGTAGGCCTTCACGTCGACGACGCCGTAGGCTCGATCGAGATAGCGCCGCCCGACCAGGTGCAGCGTCGGCTGGCTGCTCCAATTCGCGCGGTAAAAATAAAAAGCGTCCTTGCGTGTCCGCCGATCGTAGCTGATCAGCCCCTTCTCGTTGACATCCGTGAGGTCGCCCTCCTGGCGCGAGTCGCTGGCAAAATCGAACAGGTTCCAGATGTAGACCGCCCAGAGATAGCCGCGGTCGCGCAAGGCCTTCCACGACGCCTCGTGATACCAACTTTGAAATTCCTCCGGATGCGGCCGGCCGTGCGGATTGATCGGACCCCCGGCCGGATCATCGGTGTGTTGGGTTAGTGCGCCCCCGGCCCCGTATTCCGAGACGGCGATCGGCAGGGCGGGATGGCGCGCATGTGCCGCATCGAGCATCGGGCCGAAGTCATCTAGCCGACCTATGTACCAGCCAAAATAGCGGTTGTAGCCGACGGTGTCGGTGATCCCGACAATGGCGTCGCGGGGTGCGACGCCGCGAGCCTCGCTGCTCTTCTGCGCCGCGACGCTGGCCTCGCAGCAGTCGGCGTAGCTCGTGAATCGGCCCGGGTCCTCCGATTTGGCCAGCGC
The DNA here is from genome assembly GCA_049793535.1 of Steroidobacteraceae bacterium. Lineage (GTDB taxonomy): Bacteria > Pseudomonadota > Gammaproteobacteria > Steroidobacterales > Steroidobacteraceae > Bog-1198. The sequence goes on from JBARBX010000375.1 coordinate 5,087, forward strand.
GTTCAAGGACTTCAGCAAGTCCGCGAGAATACTTGGCCCCCCGGTCATGGTGGCCGTCAGATCGGTCTCATTGCCAATCGACCAGACCGCGATGGAGGGATGGTTGTAGTTCTGACGGATCAGTTCGGTGAGCTGCTGCCGGGCGTTGGCGGCGAGCGCGGTGCTTGCCGCCGAACCGTCAAAGGACACCTTGTTGACCAGGGGGATCTCTGCCCACACCACGACACCCAAGGCATCCGCCAGTTCATAGGAGTACTGGTCATGCTGGTAGTGGGCGAGTCGAACGGCATTCGCGCCCATGTCTCGCAGCAGATCGAAATCCTCTGCCTGATCCGCCCGTGAAATCGCCCATCCCTTCACCGGGCGATCCTGATGCATGGAGACTCCCTTCAGGAATAGATGCTCTCCATTGAGAAAAAATCCCTGGTCGGCATCGAAGCGCAGCGATCTTAGCCCAAGCGGCTGAACCACCTGATCCAGCACCTGACCGTCCTCTGCTCGTACCGTCATGACCACCCGGTACAGGTAGGGATCTTTCATGCCCTGCCAGAGCCGCGGGCGTGCGACCTGCAAGGTGTCATCGATGCTCACGGGCTGCCCGGGCGATGCCGACAACTGCGTCGATGTAGAGGCGACGACCTGGGCGTCGCCTTCGATTCGGGTCTCGACCAGGACCCGCCGCGGCTTGGAGCCGTCGTTCACCAGCCTGGCCGAGACGCGTACGGCCGCGGCGTTTGCGTCGATGGTCACGGCTCGGGCGTACAATCCCGGCCCGCCGAAATCCAACATATCCAGGTGCACGGGATCAGTGGCGATCAGCGCGACGCCGCGATAGATGCCCCCAAAGACAAAAAAATCAGCCGACAGGGGGATGACATTTTCCGTCGTGGAACCGGGTTGCGGGCGGCTGTTGTCGGCCTTGACCACGAGCAGGTTGTCACCGGCGGGGTTCATGGCGGTGGAGGCATCGAAGCGGAATCGGGAGAATGCTCCCGCATGCTTGCCGAGATAGTGCCCGTTCAGCCAAACATCCGCGATGGCGCCGACGCCGTCGAACTGGAGAAAGTAACGCCTCGCCGAGGATGGCGGGGGTGTCCTGAACCGCAGCCGGTACCAAGCCACGCCCTGCACGGTGTTGGTGAGCGCCGAGCGCTCGGTGCCCGCATTGCCCAGACGGTTCCAGGTGTGCGGGAGATCGACCTGGCTCCACTGCGAATCGTCGAAGCTGCCGCTGGGCACCCCGCCCACGCCATCGCCTTGGCGGAAGCGCCAGCCGTGGTTCAAATCCACCGCAACACGCGCCTCACTCGGCGCAGCGGGCGGCTCGAGCACGGCATCCGCCACCAGCGGTAAATCGCGGGACGATCCGCCAACGAACACCGTGTACCGGCCCGAAGCCCACGCCCACGCATCTTTTTGCACATTGAAAGTCGCCAGGGCCAATGGCTCGAGCGCAACGCTGACAACCTTTTGCTGTCCGGCGGGCACCGCCACGCGTTGCCAGCCGGCCAGCCGCCGGAAGTGCTCGCCGCTGGCCTTGGGCAGCGCCACATAGACTTGCGCGATCTCCGTCCCACTGCGCGCGCCGATATTTTCAACGGTAAATGTCGCGGTCTTCGTCGCCGGGTCCACCTGCAAGTCCGCGTACTTGAACCTCGTATAGGAGAGCCCGTAACCGAAGGGAAACAATGGCTGCTTGCCTTCGGAGTCGAACCATTTATAGCCGAAGCGCACGCC
>JBARBX010000376.1:0-5039 GCA_049793535.1 Steroidobacteraceae bacterium
GGCATACGCATATTCGACGAATACTCGATCCCTTCGCGGGCGCGACCAAGACCATGGAGCTCAATGGAACGGTGACGGTTCGCAAAGTCTGGGGCGGCCGCGCGCAGCTCGAGGAGATCGAGGCGGATGGACCCAAAGGCCATTGGGAGGGTTTGACGTTGTTCCTCTACAACCCGGAAGCTCATCAGTGGAGCCAAAACTATGTGGACAGCAGCATGGGCGTTCTCGGCACGGCGACAGTCGGCTCATTCAAGGATGGCCGCGGCGAATTGTTTGCGCAGGATACGTTCAACGGTCGGGCCATTCTGCTGCGCGGCGTGTGGTCCGACATAAAACCCGATTCGCATCGTTACGCGGAATATTACTCGGAGGACGGTGGCAGGAGCTGGGCGCCGGTCTTCATCGCGGACCTGACACGGGAAAATAAGCGCTAGCGTCGATCCCTCCGAACAGGCTCCTACAGTGCCGCCTTTGCTTCAGAATCGCACAGACTCCTTGGAAACATTGCACACGCCCCGTGAGCTGGGGGGTGGCAACCTGGGAGGGTTACACTGGGGCGTGCCGACCCCGCTATTTGAAGTTCAGCTCAATCTCCCCGCCAAGGGCTCGAGGCTGGCCACCGCGAGCCTGTACCGTGAATTGAAAGCGGCGATGATGGATGGCAGGCTGTCGGCCGGCTCTCGATTGCCCCCTGCGCGCAAGTCCGAAGCATTCTTCGGCGTGTCGAGAAACACCGTGGTGCAGGTCTACGAAAAGCTGGCCAACGAAGGCTATGTCAAGACTCGACACGGCTCCGGAACCTTTGTGGCCAAGCGCCGTTCAGTGGCGACTCCTGCCAGGGCACGGGTGCGCGACATATTGCCCGATCGCCGGCTGAGCGCGTTTTGGACGGACCCCGGCATTTCTTCGGCCATCGGTTTTTGGCACGATGAGCCTGGACCCGCGTCCGGACTGCGCCATTCGCGTCATGTCGATTTTCGCCCGGCTCTGGTCGATGCGCGCCTGTTTCCACATGAGGTGTTCCGCCGGGTCAACGGCAAGCAGCTGCGGGAATTGGAGCGAAAACCGGCGAGTCATAAGAGTCCTCAAGGGAATCAGGGAAAGTTCTACCTTCGCGATGCCATTGCAAGGCACATCTCGTTGACCCGCGCCGTCGTCTGCCAGGCCGACGACATCGTGGTCACGTCGGGAGCGCAACAGGCCTTCGACTTGCTGGCGCGGGCGCTGGTGACTCGCAATCAAACGGTTGTCGCCATTGAGGATCCGGGCTATCCGCCGATGCGAGTGGCTTTCGCGGCGGCCGGCGCAAGACTCGTGCCCGTTAGGGTGGACGAGGAGGGGCTATGCGTCGAGGAGCTGCCCCCCGATGTCGGCGTGATCTGCGTGTGTCCGTCGCATCAGTTTCCGCTCGGCATGACCATGTCGGCCCGACGCCGCAAGGCGCTGGTCGATTTCGCCCGCCGTCATGGGGCGGTCATCGTCGAGGACGACTACGACGGAGAATTCCGCTATGACACGAGTCCGCTTGCGGCACTGCGGACGCCGGTCGATGCCGACATCGTCTTTTACGTGGGCACGTTCTCCAAGTGCATGCTGCCGGCGTTGCGGTTGGGATACATCGTCGCCCCGGAGTGGGCTTTGCCAACTCTGGTGACCGTGAAGAACAGTCTGGACTGGCACAGTTCCACGCCAGTTCAAAGCGCGGTCGCCGGATTCATGGCCGAGGGGCATTTGGCACGCCACGTTCGCAGGATGCGTCAGGTCTATAGGAAGCGTCGCGAGCTGCTGCTCGGGGCCTTGTCCTCGGACCTGGGAGAGTGGCTGGACCCGGTTCCTTCATGCTACGGCATGCATATTGCGGCGGTGGCGCGCACTGCCCTGGATCTGGAGCACGTGACGGAATCGTTGAGGGCGCACAACGTAAAAATGCACACGCTCAGCCGGTATTTTCTGGGGGCACCGACCCGGGCGGGACTGATTTTTGGTTACGGCGCCGTCGACCTGGCTGAATTACAGCAGGGCTTGAGGCTGCTGCGAAGGATGTTGGAGGGCAGGTGAACTCATGACCGCCGGTGAGCAATTTGGCGTTTTAGTGCTGAGCGCGGCTCTGCTCTCGTACCCGGTGTCGGTACATCCGCAGCCGGATTCGCGGGCGCCAGTGAAGCCGGCCGCCGCGCTTCGGGACGGCCAGCACGACTTTGACTTCGAGATCGGAACGTGGAAGACCCACCTCAAGCGGCTCCTTCACCCGTTGTCAGGCTCGAAAACTTGGGTGGAGTACGACGGCACGACCACCGTCAGGAAGATTTGGGATGGTCGCGCCAACCTTGTAGAGCTCGAGGCAGGGGGATCCCGGGGGCATATTGAAGCGTTGTCTCTGCGTCTGTACAACCCGGCCTCGCACCAGTGGAGCCTCAATTTTGCCAGCAGCGCCGGCGGAACCCTGGGGGTCCCCACGGTCGGTGAGTTCAAGGACGGCCGCGGCGAATTCGTAGATCAGGAGACTCTGGGAGCGCGGACAATCCTGGTGCGATTCGTGATTACCCAAATCACCCCGAGGTCCTGCCACTTCGAGCAGTCCTTTTCGGATGACGGGGGCAAGACCTGGGAACTGAATTGGGTTGCTGACGATTCGCTCGTCTGAATCATTGTCGCGAGGTGTACCGATGACCAATAGGCCGAATGACTTGGTTAACCAGCCCGACCGGCGTGTCGCATTTGCGATCTGGGCGACGCTCGCGGTGATCGCGGTTGTCTCTTCCACGAAGGAGGTCTTGGCCGCCGAGTCCTCGGGGCAGGCCATCGCCGCAGCCATCGCCGACCCGTCGCGACCCACGACCGACACAGATCGCGATACCAATCGCAAACCTGCCGAGACACTGGCCTTTGCGGCAGTCAAGCGCGGCGAGGTAATCGCCGACTACGCCAGCGGCAGCGGCTACTTCACCAGATTGTTTGCGACTGTGGTGGGTCCCGGTGGCCATGTGTATTCGAGTGTCCCAAGTCCTCTGTTCCAATACCCCAATATCGTCAAGGGCATTGCGGAGGTTCAGACTTACGCGGTTACGCACCCGAACGTCACGGTGACCTTCGCATCCGCGCTGGATGCCGCGAGGTACCCGGAAAAGCTGGACGTCTTCTGGATATCCCAAAACTATCATGACCTGCACGACAAGTTCATGGGGCCGGTGGATATGGCGGCGTTCAATCGAGCGGTATTTTCAGCGCTCAAGCCCGGCGGCGTGTACATCGTGCTGGATCACCGGGCCGCGAACGGGTCGCCTGCCGACGTGACCGACACCCTGCATCGAATTGAGCCAGCCACCGTTCGGCGCGAAGTGGAGGCGGCCGGATTTCGGTTCGAGGGGGAGAGCGCGATCCTGGCCAATCCCGCGGATCCGCATACGGCGGGCGTGTTCGACCCATCGATTCGGGGCCGCACGGATCAATTCATGCTCAAATTCAGGCGGCCCGCGTCACATTGATTGAGGTGGCAGCCCGTTTCGTTGTCCGCGACATCAGGCCTGATCGCCCACGGTGGATCGATGAAGATTGCGCCGTCGGAACGGCGGCGGCGAGTGCCGGAGGAGGTGGGACATGGGGTTGCCTCAGCGGGCACCGGGCGGCGGCGTGCCCAGAATGTGCTGCCAGTACACGAGGGTTGCCGAGTAGGAGTGCCGGCCCCACATCAGGGCCCACAAGATGGCGGTGTTCCAAATGAAGGAGTACGCCACCGCGAGCAGTGAGGCAAGCACCAGCACCGCCATGGAGGAATGGAACGCGGGGGTCCCCCAAATCCGCACCAGCGCAATCACGACGCACAGGACACAGAAAATCAGGAAGGTGTAGTAAGCGAGGCTCCAGTAGCGCTGGGAGGGAACGAGAAAGCATGCTTCCATGATCTCGAGAGCCGTCGGCGGCTTGCGGTTGTGGAAGGCTTTGAAGCGGCCGCGCCGCTCCCAGGCCCGATACTCGCTCACGGAATTCTCCCACCCCAAAAAGCGCTCGATTCCGACGGCCTGGTGACCGTCTTGGACCAGGGCGAGGCGCTCCAAAATGCGGAAGTAGCCCACGATTCGAGTGATGGTCTTGGCTTTGTCGAAAAATCCCCACCAGCAGGGAATCAGAATCACCAGCGGCACGAGATAGGCGCTCGAAAGAATGGGATCGCTGCCGTGCTTGAACAGTTCGGGAAGACCTAGAATGACGCCCACCGAAACGATGGCGCTGTTGAGAAATTTGATTTGGCATTCCTTGAGCGCTTGCAACTCGGCGCGCAGCATGACCTTTTCTTCTTTGACCAGGCCCAGGAGTTGAGTGGTGACGATGATGGGCATCACGGCTCCCAGTACCTGAACCAATAGTGGATGCCGACGCGAAAAATGTTCGCCGTGTAGTCACCGTGCGTACTGTCGAGGGATACCCCCAAGAACCCCGCGCACGCGGCGGCGGGGCCACTGCAGGTACCCGCGGAGGTGGCGCCCCTGCCGAGATCCACATGGAGAAACTCGGCGGTGATCGACCACGCACCGTTCAAGCCGATTTCGGTGCCGCCGCCCGCGACCCAGCCGGTGCTCGCAAAGTCCCGGCCTCCGCTGAATGAGGCGGTGGTTTTGGTCGATCCCGCCGGAGAGTAACTGAGCGTGCTGTCGTGCGCTCCGGCGGTGATGAGGGCGCCCACCCTCAAGTAGGGAAACCATAGATTGCCTGCGTAACCGATTCGGGGGCCTACGATGATGAAGTCGTTCGGACTGAGTCTACCGGAATAGGTATAGGTACCGGGCGGGAGCACTGCGCCTGCATATTTCAACGAAGTGCCGTTATTCTTGTTGCTCCAAGCATCGATGTCGGCTGCAATACCCCATACCAGCCGCTTGGTTTGAAAGTTGTCGCCGAACTCGGCGCCGCCGATGACACCGCCGCCGGGGCAGCGAACTTGAGTCAGCGCCGCAGAATTGAGCGTCCCTGCGTTCAGCGTCGATTGGGTTCAGGTATCGCTGCGTGCGCTTCCAACACTTACGCCCAAGTAGGGCCCGTTC
>JBARBX010000377.1:0-25196 GCA_049793535.1 Steroidobacteraceae bacterium
ATCGTAGGCGGCGCGCTTCTCCGGATCGCGCAATACCTCGTAGGCCTCCTGGACCTCTTTGAATTTGTTCTCGGCGTTCTTTTCCTTGCTGACGTCAGGGTGGTACTTGCGCGCCAGCTTCCGGTAAGCACGTTTCACCGCATCGGCGTCGGCGCCCCGCGCAACGCCCAATACCTCGTAGTAGTCCCTATATTGCATGCCCACCCTTTACGCGATTAAATCCATACATTACCGGGACATAGCTTAGTCCGTCCGAGCGGCGGCCGCTCGCCGGCGCGCAGCGCAACGCACAGCCTTGAGCGCCGCGCTTGAAATTGAACCAGATCGTCCCGACCATGACATTGACGCGTTACCATATTGTGGTTTGGTTCCCCAAAGAAAAGGCTTATGAAGCGCATTTTCCTGTTCATCGTCACCAACTTGGCCGTGTTGGCCCTGCTCACGCTGGTGGTATTCATCGTCGAGCAGGTGTTCGGCGTGCGTCTGGCGGGCGGAGGCATGGGCGGCCTGCTGGTGTTTGCCGCCATATTCGGCTTCGGCGGCGCTCTGATATCCCTGGCCCTGTCGAAATGGACCGCCAAGCGCATGATGGGGGTTCGCGTAATCACGGCGCCGCAATCGGACGTGGAGAGATGGCTGCTCGCCACGGTCGCCCGCTGGGCCGAACAAGTGCACGTCGGCATGCCGGAGGTCGGCATATTCGAGGCCGAGGAAATGAACGCCTTCGCCACCGGCGCCCGGCGCAATGCGGCGCTGGTGGCCGTGAGCAGCGGCCTGCTGCGCAACATGCCGCGGGGGCAGATCGAAGCGGTACTGGGTCACGAAATCAGCCATGTGGCGAATGGTGATATGGTTACTCTCGCGCTGTTGCAAGGTGTGCTAAATACTTTCGTCATATTTCTGGCACGAATCATCGGTAGTTTCGTCGACCGCGCGCTGTTCAAGAATGAGCGGGAGGATTCCGGAATCGGGTTCTTTCTGACGACGATGGTGGCGCAGATCGTGCTCGGAATATTCGCCAGCATCGTCGTGAGTTGGTATTCGCGGCGGCGGGAGTTTCGGGCCGATCGCGGCGGCGCCGATCTTGCCGGCGCCGGCAGCATGGTGGGTGCGCTGCAGGCGTTGAAGCGCAGCCAGGGGGAACCGATGCCGCGGCAAATGCAGGCCTTCGGAATCAACACCGGAAGCGCCGGCGGGTTCATGCGGCTGTTCATGAGTCATCCACCTCTCGACGAACGTATCGCGGCATTGCAATCACAGGAAGGCAGATGACTCCGGAAAATGAAATCGTGGTAGAGCCGCCGACGGTGCGTGTGAGCCGGGAGCTGACGCGTTGGTTCGGCAACAGCGACTTTACGACCCGGCCGATCGATACCGTGCGGCTTCGGGAGTCGGACCGGCACATCGACTGGGCGCGGGTCATACCCTTTATGCTGATGCATGCAGCCTGTCTCGCGGTGATCTGGGTGGGCTTCAGCTGGATCGCCTTGACGGTCACTGTCGCGCTGTACGTGGTGCGCATGTTCGCCATCACCGGCTTCTATCATCGCTACTTCTCCCACCGCAGCTTCAAGACTTCGCGCGTCGGTCAGTTCATATTCGGATTGCTGGGCGCCTCGGCGGTGCAGCGTGGACCGATCTGGTGGGCGGCGCATCATCGCCACCACCACGTCTACTCGGACAAGCCGGAGGATGTGCACTCGCCGGTGCAGCACGGCTTCTTCTGGAGCCACATGGGCTGGTTCATGTCCCACAAGCACTTCGCGGCCGACCTGTCGCGGGTGAAGGATCTGCTCAAGTATCCGGAGCTGCGGTTCCTGGATCGCTTCGATATCGCGGTTCCGACGATTCTCGGGGTCGGAGTCTTCCTGTTGGGTGTGCTGCTGAAGCACGTCGCGCCGGGCTTGGGGACCAACGGCTGGCAGATGCTGGTGTGGGGATTCTTCGTCTCCACCGTGGCCGTCTATCATGGGACCTACACCATCAATTCGCTGTCCCACGTGTTCGGGCGTCAACGCTACAAGACCGGCGACACCAGCCGCAACAACGTGTGGCTGGCCATCCTCACCCTGGGCGAAGGTTGGCACAACAACCACCATCACTACCCCGCATCCGTTCGCCAGGGCTTCTACTGGTGGGAGTTCGATATCACCTTCTACATGCTGAAGCTCATGTCCTTCTTCGGTTTGATCTGGGATTTGAAGCCGGTACCGGCCGCGGTCCGGGAAGGAAGCGGCAAGCGGTTCTGACCGTCCATGCCCCGCCCGCCCGACTTTAAAACCCTAGGCGAGCTCAAAGGCGCCGTCGGCCCGGGATGCTGGTTCGATTCGCCGCAAGACGTGGCGCCCTTTCTCACCGATTTCCGCAACCTCTATCACGGCGCCACTCCCCTGGTGCTGTCGCCGCGCAGTGTCGATGAGGTTGCGCAGATCCTCTCGATCTGCAACCGAGAGGAAGTGGCGCTGGTGCCCCACGGCGGCAATACCAGCTACTGCGGCGGCGCCACACCGGATGAAGGCGGCTCGCAAATCGTCTTGTCGCTGCGCCGGCTGAATCGCGTTCGGCATGTCGACGCCGTCAACTATTCCATGATCATCGAGGCGGGCTGCACGCTCTCCGAGGCACAGAATGCCGCGCGCGGAGCCGACCGCCTGTTCCCTTTGAGCCTGGGGTCCGAGGGCACCGCGCAGATCGGCGGAAACTTGTCGACCAACGCGGGAGGCACCGCGGTGCTGCGTTACGGCATGATGCGCGATCTCGTGCTGGGCCTCGAAGTGGTGCTCGCGGACGGGCGCGTCCTCCACGGACTCAAGGGCCTGCGCAAGGACAACACCGGCTACGACGTGAAGTCCTTGTTCGTGGGCGCGGAGGGAACGCTCGGCGTCATCACGGCGGCATGCTTGAAGCTCTTTCCGCAGCCCGCGGACGCCGCGACGGCGCTGGTCGGCATCCGCTCGCCGCAGAAGGCCTTGGATCTGCTGGCCCGCTTGCGCACCACCGCGGGCGATCAAGTGACCTCGTTCGAGCTGATGCCCCGCGTCGCGGTGGAGCTCACCGTGAAACTCGTGCCGGGCGTCGCCGATCCGCTGGGTCAGAACACACCCTGGTATCTGCTCGTCGAACTCTCCTCGCCGAACCCGCGTCAGGATCTCGCCACGGCTCTGACCGCGGCCCTCGAAGAGGCCGCCGCGGGCGGCGAAATCGAGGATGCGATGCTGGCCACCTCGATCGCGCAGGCCCAGGCCATGTGGAAGCTGCGCGAATCCATCCCGGAGGCGCAGCGGCGCCATGGCGCGAGTCTCAAGCACGACGTCTCGGTGCCGGTCTCGGCGATTCCGGCGTTGATCGAGGAAGGCTCGGCCTTGGTCGGGCGGCTGGCGCCTGAAGGCGACGTCATCTCCTACGGCCACGCCGGCGACGGCAATTTGCATTTCAACGTGGGCCAGAAGCCCGCAACGGACATCAAGAGCTTCATGGCTCGGGGGCCCGTGCTGGAGCTTGCGATGTTCGATCTGGTGGAGAGTCTCGGCGGCAGCATCAGCGCCGAGCACGGCATTGGACGGTTGAAAGCCGAGGAATTTGCGCGCCGCGCCGACCCGGCGGAGCTCGCCGTCATGCATGCCCTGAAGCGCGCACTCGACCCGAAGGGTATTCTGAATCCGGGCAAGGTGCTGTGCGTTCGCTGATCCTTCCGGTGCGCACCGCGCGCCTGACCTTGCGCGAGTTCGTCATGTCCGATTTCGAGGCGGTGCACGCCTATTCGTCCGACCCGCGCGTCACTCGCTACCTCTTCTTCGGTCCGCGCGACGAACAGAGCACCACCGACTATCTCGAAGGGTTGCTGGCCTCGCAGCGCGAGCGGCCGCGAACCCGATTCGAGCTGGCCGTCGAAGACAGCGCATCGATGCGCGTGATCGGCGCCTGCGACCTGTCGTTCATCGAGCGCAATGTCGTCGATCTGGGGTACATGCTGGCCATCGAGCATTGGGGCAAGGGATTTGCGACCGAGATCGCGGCCGCGCTCGTCGAGGCGGCATTCCACAATTTGCGCGCCGATCGCGTGATCTCGACGGTCGACATCAACAACGGCGCCTCGATTCGCGTACTGGAGAAAATCGGCATGCGCTGGGAAGCTGTGTACCGCAGGCACCGCCGCGCCAAGAACCGCTGGTGGGATTGTCACCTCTTCGTCCTGCCGCGCGAAGTATGGGAGGCGTCGCGGGTGAATTACGCGCCTTAAGGGTCGTCGTCCTTGAGCTCTTGTGCGCGCTGCGCGGCGCGCTTCAGCACCGCATCGTCCGGGATCCCAGCGCGGCCGCTGCTTCGCAGGGTCAACAGACCGCCGATCAATGCACCGGCCACGAGAGCGATGATCAAGACGGCTTTGAGCATGCGGGCTCCTAGGGTTGCGGCGTCACCCGGATCAATCCTTCCTGCGCGGCGCTCGCCACCAACTGCCCGTCGCGCGAAAATATGCTGCCGCGGGTGAAGCCGCGCGCGCCCGAGGCGCTCGGACTGTCGATCGCATACAGCAGCCAGTCGTCGACGCGCACTTTGCGATGAAACCACATCGCATGATCGATGCTGGCAATGACCAATTGAGGCGAGACCATCGACACCCCATGCGGCTTCAAGGCCGTGTCGAGCAGATGAAAGTCGGACACGTAGGCCAGCAGGCAGCGATGCAAGGCCTCGTCGTCGGCCAGCGTATCCACCGCCCGAAACCAGACATACTTGAGCGGCGCCGACTTGGCTTTGCGCAGCGGGTCGGGCGGATGCACGGGGCGAAATTCGAAGGGACGCTTCCGCTCGAGAATTCGGCGCGCGACCGGCGGTAGCTGATCGGCCATGGAACGATAGTGGGATTCCATGTCGGGCAGCGCGTCCGGGCTCGGCACATCCGGAATCGGGCTCTGGTGCTCGAGGCCGGCTTCCACCGCCTGAAACGAGGCGGACATGTTGAAGATTTGGCGCCCGTGCTGGATGGCGACGACCCGCCTCGAGGAGAAGTGCTTCCCGTCCAATGCCCGGTCGACCTCGTAGACGATGGGCGAATTGAAATCCCCGCGGCGCAGAAAATAGGCGTGCAGCGAATGCACGGTGCGATCCTCGGCCGTCGCCGTCGCCGCCACCAGCGCTTGCCCCAGCACCTGGCCGCCGAAGACCTGCGGACTGCCGATATCGCGGCTCTGGCCGCGGAACAGATTCATCTCGAGCCGTTCGAGCGTCATCACCTTGATCAAATCGTCGAGCAGCTGGTTCATCAACGGCTCAGTGCGTGTCGGCCGGGGCGACGCCGAGACGTTTCTGCATGATGGGACTCGTGGTGGTGTACTGCAGAAACTGCCGCTTCTCGGGGTAGAGATGATGCTGGATGGCGAATGCGGCCAGCGCAGCCTCGTGAAAGCCGCTCAGGATGAGCTTCTTCTTGCCGGGATAGGTGTTGATGTCGCCGATCGCGAAGATGCCCGGGATGCTGGTCTGATATTTCTCCGTATCCACCTTGAGCGCCCGCTTCTCGAGTTCCATGCCCCACTCGGCGATGGGGCCCAGCTTCGGGTGCAGCCCGTAAAAAGCGAGCACGTGTTCGGCGGACAGTGCGACCTCCCGGCCGTCGGCCGTGTGCACGTCGAGACCCAGGAGCTTGTCGCCGTCTCTGCGCAGGCCGGTGGCGTTGCCTTCCAGAACTTGCATCCTGCCCGCGCCCACCAATTCGCGCATTCGCGCAACGGTGGCGGGGGCCGCGCGAAATTCCGCGCGCCGATGCAACAACGTCAGCGAGCGCGCCTTCTCGCACAGCGCCACCGTCCAGTCGAGGGCGGAATCTCCGCCGCCGCAGATCACGAGGTCGCGGCCGTGAAAGTCCGACGCCGATTTGACGCGATAATGGACGTTTCTGCCCTCGAAGTCCGCGACGCCGGGCAGCGACAGATGTCGCGGCTGAAAGGATCCGACGCCTGCGGCGATCACCACGGCGCCGGCGACCAGCCGGATGCCGGCGGCGGTCGCGACGTGAAACTTGCCGCCCTCGAGCGCCGTGAGTTCGGTGACTTCCTGTCCGAGATGAAACGTGGCGTTGAACGGCTTGGCCTGCTCCAGCAGCCGGTCGATCAATTCCTGGGCCCCGCAAATGGGAAGCGCCGGGATGTCGTAAATCGGCTTGTCCGGATACAGTTCGGTGCATTGGCCGCCGGCCTGCGCCAGCGAGTCGATGATGTGCGCGTTGATTCCGAGAAGCCCAAGTTCGAAGATCTGGAACAGTCCCACGGGTCCCGCGCCGATGATGACCGTCTCGACGGCCGTGGGAGCGGCCCCGGCCGCGCTCAAATTTTCCGACATGGTTGGCTTCTATCCTTAAACGTCGCTCAAATGGCCGCAAATTGTAGCAGCCGCACGCGAACTGCTGCGGCACTTCTCCAGGCAGGCAACTAGATTCGGTCGGCAGGGTACATATGTACGAGAGTGGGTCTTTAGTTGCCCGAGCCTCGGCATGGGGAGGGGTATGTACATGTTTTTCCGGGAAAAAATAACCTAAGGAAGGCGATCATGCACGCGAAAGTGAGCTCAGTCCCCGACGCAGGCAACAGCAGACGCGAATCGACCCGGCCGATCCGCGCCTTGAATCGCGGGCTCGATGTGCTAACCGAACTGAACCGCCTGGAGCGCGCACCCATCAACACACTGGCTGGCGCGGTCCGGCTGCCGCGCACCACGACGTACCGCATTCTGGAGACGCTGCGGCTGGCGGGATACGTCGATCGCGACCCGCACGATGACTGTTATCGGCCGACCATCATGGTGCGCGCCCTCTCCGAGGGCTTCGATGATGAGGCCATGGTGGCGCATCTCGCCAAGCCGCATCTCGCCGCGCTCGGCGTTGAGATCATGTGGCCGGTGGCGGTCGCGACCCCCTCGGGCGCAACCATGATGATCCGCGAGACCACCGATCGGCAGAGTCCTCTTGCCCTGGAACAATACGGAGCCGGTGTGCGTGTGCCCATGCTCGGTTCCGCGGCGGGGCGCGCTTATCTCGCGTTCTGTTCAGGGTCGGAACGCGATGCGCTGCTCGAGGTTCTGTCTCGTTCCACCCTGCCGGAGGATCGGCTGGCGCGCAGCCGCCTCGAGGTGGACCGCCTGCTTAACGAGACTCGCACACAGGGCTTCGGCATGGCGCATCGTGCCCGGCGCGTGTCGGAGGAAACCAGCCTCGCCATCCCGATCCGCGCCAAAGACCGCATTTTGGCCACGGTCACGGTTCGATACGCGGCCACCGCGGTTCCGCTGCGCACTGCGGTGGAACAGTTCCTGCCGAAGATGCGCGAGGCCGTCCAGAAAATCGAACGCGAATTCGCCTAAAGCTTGCGCTTCCCGGACGCGGCGGGCACCACGGTCGGTGCGGCAACGGCCGTGCCGAGCGAGAGCAGGAGCGCTGCGGTAATCCTGGACACGGTGTAGGTCATTTACTTTTCCTGAGCACCTTGCCGACGCCACCGGATATGAGGGCGGTGACGTCGAGTAGCGCGCCCGCGGTGGCCAGGCCGTCCGGCGCGGCCAGATATCTCGGCCGCCAAACCGGCAGGAACTTCTCCTTGAATCTGCGCAGCCCTTCGAAGTGGTAGAACACTTCGCCGTAGCGCTGCACCAGGCGCCCCAGTTTGTGCCAGGTCGGCGCCAGCGCATGTTCTTCCAACCCCGAGAGCGGTGCCATCCCTAGATTGAACCAGTGATAGCCATGCGCTCTGCCCCACAGCATGCACTCGGTCAGCAGAAAATCGATGACGCTTTTCGGCGCACCGTCGTTGTAGCGCATGAGATCCACCGACAACTCGTTGCGGCCCCCGCGCCAGAGATTGGCGAACGCGACGATCGCGCCGTTGCGCCGCACGACCGCGCAATCGAAATGCTGCAGATAGCGCTCGTCGAAAAAACCCAGGGAAAAGCGCTTCTCCGCAGTGCCCTTGGCCGCCAGCCAGGCATCGGACACTGCGCGCAGCTCGCCCATCAGGGTCGCGACCTCTGCGTGCGGAACCACCTCGAACTGCGCGCCGTCGCGCAGCGCCCGCCGGTGTGTCTGGCGCAGGTCCGAGCGCGCGGCGCCCTCCAGCGAAAAGGTGTCGAGCGCCACTCGTGCCTCTTCGCCGAGTTTGCTCAAGCTCAGGCCGAGGTCGATGTACAGGGGCAGGTTGTGCGTCTTGACCTGGTAGAAGACCGGCGAGACCGCCATCACGTCGCAAGTCTCGAGAAACTCCCACGCCAGCGCTTCGCCTCCCTCGGGCGAGCCCACTGGGTCGCCCATGGCCACCCAACTATGGCCGGACACCCCGTACATGATGAAGGCCGTGCGATCGGCATTGAACAGCAGGTTCTTGTCGCCGAGCAGCGCGAGATTCGCGGTGGTGTCGTCGGTGCCGGCGATCAGCGCCGCTGCGTGCTCCATATCCGCACCGCTCGGCACCGCCTTCGTCGGCCGTACCGGCCGCAACAGCCGCCACAGGCCGTAAGCCGCGGCGATCACGGCGGCGAGCAGCGACGCGCGCAGGCTGCGCGGGGCCGAGGCACGGAACGCGAATTGCCACCACAACTGGTTGTCGTAGGGGACGTGCCGGTAGGCGAAGAGCACCAGCCAGGCCGAGGTGACCAGCACCAGGACCAGGGCGACGATCCACGGGCCGGAGTGGTGCTGCTCGATGAGGGAGGCGCGGCGCTGGAAACGCTCGCGGGCCCCCACCAACACGACGACGACGACGCCTAAAATCGTGGCCTCTTCGTAATCGAAGCCCTTGAGGAGCGAGAGCAGGATGCCCGCGCACAAGAGCCAGATCGTGAGCCACCAGGCGGCGTTGAGGCGTCGGTACAGGCCGTGCGCGATCACCAAAAGGCCAACGCCCACGGCGCTGCCGAGCAGCTGCGAGAGCTCGAGGATGGGCAGCGGCAAATAGTCGCGCAACATGTCCAGGCGATTGCCGAGTCCGGGCGTGGCGCCGGAAAAAAGCAGTACGGCGCCCGCGACGAATACCGCGATCGCAATAGCCTGGGGCGTGACGGCGACCAGAAAAGTCCGCCCGAGCTGCACCACTCGCACCGCGGGCGCGCGATGCGCCCACACCTCGTGCGCGCCCAACAGCGCGAGCGCGATCGCGAAAGGTGCCAAATAATATATCGCGCGATAGGCTACCAAGGCGCCCAGCAGCCGGTCCTTCGCCACCGACTGCAGCAGCAGCAGCAGGACCGCCTCGAACACGCCGATGCCGCCGGGAACATTGCTGATCACGCCGGCGGCGATGGCGATCAGGTAGACGCCGGCGAACGCCGCGAAACTGATCGCGGCGTGCTGGGGGAGCAGCACGAACAGGACGCCGGCCGCGCACAAAAGATCGGCACAGGCCACTGCAACCTGCGCGAAGGCGACACGCGGCCTAGGCACCGGCACCACGAAGTTGCGGATCTGCAGCGGCTCGTGCCGCGTGCAAACGAGCCACAGATACGCCGCGACCGCGGCGAGCAGCCCGACTCCGGCGACCAAGGCGAGCGACGCGTGCACGTGCAGCGCCGACCCCGACATGCCGGCTTGCGTCACCAGCGAAAGTCCCAGCAGCAGAGCGGCTCCCAGCATGAATGTGACGCTGCCGAATGCGATGATGGTCGCGATTTGCTTCGCGCCCAACCCTAAGGCCGTGTAGGCGCGATAGCGAATCGCCCCGCCGCTCAAGGTGTTGAAGCCCACATTGTGGCCGATGGCGTAGCCCATGAACGAAATGAGGGCAATGCGCGGATAGGGCACACGCGCACCGGCGAAGCGCACAGCCAGGGCGTCATAGAAGGTCAGGCAGCCGTAGCCGGCCACGGTGAACAGCGCCGCCCGCATCACTTTCACGTCGGAGATGGCGTGGACTCGGGCGAGGATATCCTGCCAGTGATATTCGCCGAGCAGATGATGCAGCCAAAACAGCGCCAGCCCGAACAGGGCCAGGCCTAGGAAGGTGGTCCACGCCGGGACCTTGTGAGCTGTGACCGTGTGTGCCAAGCCAGGTATCGTAGCAGGGCCTCCCAGGCGGCGCTGCAAACTGCTAGGGTTGGCCTTTGTTTCCGTAACGAACAGGGGTAGCCCACGCATGAGTTCCGCCACCGACGGCCGCCAGGCAACCATGGACTCGACGCAGGTTTATTGCGAAGAGACGTTCACCGATCGCAGAGTCGGCACGATCCGGCGATTGACGCCGGTGACCGCGGACGGATCCGTCGATTCCGCGCGCCCGGTGCTATTTGTCGGACAGGCGCAGGTCATGACGCCGATGGGCGCGGTGCCCATCAGCTTCGAGCTTGATGCCTCGACGCTGGACGTGGCGATCGAGAAATTTGGGATCGCCGCCGAACAGGCGGTGCAGCAAACCATGCGTGAGCTGCAGGAGATACGCCGCGAGCAGGCATCGTCCCTGGTCATTCCCGACGCAGCCGGCGCGGCTCTGCCCAACCCAAGCGATCTGCTTCGGGGAGGACGGCCGCGGCGGTAGCGCCGGCGCCGAGATCAGGATTCGAGCTCGTCCCAGCGCGAATATGCGTTTTCGAGTTCCGTCGTCAACGCCTGCAGTCGTTGCAGGGCGGCGGTGGCGCGCGCCGGGTCCGATTTGAACAGAGTCGGATCCGCGATCGCCGCCTGCAAATCGAGCTGCTCGGCCTCGAGGGATTGAATCTTCTCGGGCAGGCCGGCGAGCTCGCGCTGATCCTTGTAGGAGAGTCGCCGAGCCTTGGGCGGTAGCGCAGGCGCAGCGATCGCCGGCGTTGCGGTCGATATTGTTGCGGGCGCCATTGTTGCGGGCGCCATTGTTGCGAGCGCCGGCGCGGCGGTCCTGCGCTGGCGCTGCCAGTCGCTGTAGCCGCCCACATATTCGTTGACCCGTCCCCGGCCCTCGAACACCAGGGTGCTGGTGACGACGTTGTCGAGGAAGGCTCGGTCGTGACTGACCAGAAGCAGCGTCCCGGCGAAGTTCGCGACCATCTCTTCCAAGAGATCCAGGGTCTCGGCATCCAAATCGTTGGTCGGCTCGTCCATCACCAAGAGATTGCTCGGCCGAGCGAATAGGCGTGCCAGCAGCAGCCGGTTGCGCTCGCCTCCCGACAGCATGCTCACCGGAGCGCGCAATCGCTCCGGTGGAAACAAGAAATCGCGCAAGTAACCCGAGACGTGCCGCGGCACACCGTCGATGGTCACTGTATCGCCGCTGCCGCCCGTGACGTTGTCCATGATGGACGCCGCCGGATCGAGTTGCTCGCGTTGCTGATCGAAGTAGGCGACGGCCAGGCTGGTTCCGCGCCGAATCTCGCCCGAGTCGGGTTCCAATTCGCCGACCAGCAGCTTGATCAACGTCGTCTTGCCGCAGCCGTTGGGACCGATGATGCCGATGCGGTCGCCGCGCATGATGCGCGCGGAGAAATCCGCTATGACAGGCGCTGCGCCGAATCCGTGAGTGAGGTGGGTCGCCTCGAACACCAGTTTGCCCGAGGGCGCCGCGTCCTGCGCGCGGATGTCCACCTGCCCTATGCGCTCACGCCGTTCGCTGCGCTGAATGCGGAGCTGTTTGAGGGCGCGCACCCTGCCCTCATTCCGCGTGCGCCGCGCTTCGATGCCCTGGCGAATCCAAACCTCTTCTTGAGCGAGCTTCTTGTCGAACAGGGCGGCATGCTTGGCCTCAACCTCGAGCGCGGCACGTTTCTGCAACACGTAGTCATCGTAGCTGCCGGGCCAGGCACGCAGCAGTCCCCGATCGAGTTCGACGATCCGCGTCGCCAAGCGGCGCACGAACGCACGATCATGGCTGACGAACAGCAGCGCGCCCCTGAACTCCTGCATCATGTCCTCGAGCCAGGTGATCGCATCGATGTCCAGATGATTCGTCGGCTCATCCAGCAGCAAGAGATCGGGCGCGGCGACCAATGCCCGGCCCAGCATCACCCGGCGGCGCCAGCCTCCCGACAGGGCGGTCATCGCCGCCGTCTCATCGAGTTGCAGCCGCGCGATGACCTGATCCGCCTGCAACTCGGCTTGCCAGTCGGCGTGCGCCGCCGCGACGCTCGCGAAGCCGCTCATGACCACCTCGCGCACGGAGGCGTCGCTCGCCGCGGATACCTCTTGAGCCAGGCTTGCCACTCGCGAACCGGGCCGAACCCAGACTTCACCGCTGTCGGGAAGGATTTGACGAGTGATGAGCTGCAGCAGCGAGGACTTGCCTTCGCCGTTGCGCCCGAGCAGACAGACGCGCTCGCCCTTGCGCATCTGCAGGGCTACATCGTCCAACAGGGGCTTGAGGCCGAAGCTTAGGGAAACGTGATCGAGGCGGACAACGGGCATGAGGCCGCGTATGGTAAGCGGCTTCGCATCAATAACCCAGCCACACCGAGAGATACACGCCGCGCTGCGCGGCTTTGCCGGCAATGCGGCCAAGGTCGGACCAGGCCCCGGTGAAGGTGAGGTTCTTGACGGGACCCCAGGCGAGAAAGACATCCTCGGCGCCGTCTTCGCGCAGCGCCCCCAGATTGTTCGGTTTGCCGCGGTATTCCGCTCCCAGCAGCACCTCGTCGGTCAACCAGACCGCGGCGGAGACTTCCGGATGCAGGGAATATCCGCTGCCGTCGCCGCCGAAGCCCAGGAGTCCGAATTGATTGGCCCGGGTCCTGCGGAGGGTTGCGTCCACGATCACGTTGCGGCCGTCAAGCGCGGCGAAATAGACCTTGGTCGCCGCGAGGTAGAGATCGACATCTTCGCCGCGTGCCGCGCCCACCGCGCGCGGAATTCCGTCAAAATCGAGAGTCCGCTTCCACTGCGCCCCCAGTGCGATCTGCGGCCACCAAAAATCGGGTTCGAAGACGGCGTCGCCGGCCAATCGCACTTTGAGCCCGACGATGTCCTGACCCAGAGTCAGGCCGGGGATGACCGAAGCGGCATCGAATCGCTGGCGCGCCGCCGAAATTTCCACCCGGTCGTCGACCGCGACGCTCGCGCCCCCTGACCCCAGGGAAAAGTCCTGCGTCGAGACGTAGGTCACAAATGCAGAGGCGCCGACCTCCGTGTCGGTACCCAGGCCGCCGATCAGCGCCCAGGGAACGAGACCGCCGCCGGCAGCGCCCTCGATCTGCGTCACCGCTCCGGTCCACTGCAGCCGGTCTCCGGCATCGGCACTCCCGCCCGTGAGCAATGCGGTGCCGGACGCCCAAGCCAGTCCGATGATGAGTCGAATGCGGGATTTCACGCCGGGGAAGGTTAGGGCGGCCGCCTACGGAATATTGTGTCCAAGCGCACAGCCTGGTTAACCGGGCCCGTCTAATCTAGCGCCCATCAGGCCTACTTTATGACAGCCGCCGCATACCGAGTGCTGGGTCCTTTGCTCCTGTCGCTCTCTGGGATCGCGGTGGGCGCGCAAGCTCGCCTGTACGACGCCCTAGGCGGCGAAGCGGGTGTCGCCGCGATCGCCGGCAGCCTCATCGACCGAGTGAGCGCCGACCCGAAGCTCGGCAGAAGCTTCAAGGACTCCAATTTGAACCGGATCAAGAGGCTGCTCGCCGAACAGATCTGCGATCTGTCGGGCGGTCCCTGCCGCTATTCGGGCGATTCCATGCGCGAAGTGCACGCCGGTCATCACATTTCGGAGGCCGAGTTCTTCGGCATGGTCGCCGATCTGCGCGAGGTTCTGAAAGAGCGGCATGTGACCCAGGGAGCCACCAACGAGTTGCTGCGGCTGCTGGCGCCGATGAAGCGCGATGTGGTCGAGCCTGCGCGCTCGGCGGCTCGATGAACGTCGCGCAGCGCCGCCGGCTCTGCGCCGCTTTGCTGTCGAGCTTGCTGGCCGCGCAGGCCGTCGGCGGCGTAGTGACGGTCAACGTCACCACGCGATCCGGAACCGCGGCCGAGGACGCGGTGATCGTGTTCTATCCGCTGGATGCGGCGCCGGCCGCGACCCACGATAGCGCCGTCATCGATCAAATCAACAAGAAATTCGTGCCGCACGTCAGCGTGGTGCGCACCGGCACCGCGATCACATTTCCCAACAGCGACCATATCCGGCATCAGGTGTATTCGTTTTCGCCGGCCAAGATATTCTCGCTCAAGCTGTATGCGGGATCGCCGAAAACGGCAGTCACGTTCGATCAGCCGGGGCTGGTGGTGCTTGGCTGCAACATCCACGACAGCATGGTGGCGTTCGTCGCCGTGGTCGACTCGCCGTATTTCGCAAAGACCTCCGACACAGGGACTGTCTCGCTGAATCTGCCGACCGGCCGCTATCGGCTGCGTGCATGGCATCCGAGCGCCGTTGCGGCCTTGCCTTCGCGGGATATTACCGTCGCGTCGGCGCCTCTCAACGTTTCCCTCGCGATCGATGTGGACGATGCGTCCGCCACGGTCGCGGCGTGGCTCGAGTAGCCGGCCGTGGCGCTGCGCACCCGAATTGCCGTGACCTTCCTGCTGCTGCTCGCCGCGGTGCTGGCCGCAGCGCTCGGCGCCGTGTCGGCGACGAATAGCGGCAATGCAGAGCGCGAGGTGCAGCGGCAGCTCGACGTCGGCGTCTCGGTGTTCTCGCGGCTCTTGGAAAGCAATCGCCGCCAGCTCACCCAGGCGGCGCAAGCGGTGGCCGCCGACTACGGATTCCGCGAGGCGGTCGCGACTCGCGACACCGATACGCTGGTCTCCGTCCTCGAGAACAGCGGCGAACGCATCGGAGCGGCAATGGTGGTGCTGACCTCGCTCAACGGCGACGTCATTGCCACCTCCGGTCTGCACCTCAAGGCCGGTACACCCTTTCCTCTGTCGCCCGAACAACGCAGCGGCGTGACGGGCGAGAGTGCGACCAGCCTGATGGTCGACAACGGCCGCATCTACCAGCTCGTGACCGTCTCGGTGCGCAGCCCTCTGCCGGTGGCCTGGATCGCCATGGCTTTCCAGCTCGACGAGAAGGCGGCGCGCGAACTCGCGGGCATCACGGGCCTCGCCGTGACGCTGTCCGTGAATTCCGGCGGTCATTGGAGCGACCTGGTGAGCACCGTTCCGGCGGGCGCTGCCCGCCAATCCGACGTCGTGACCCGTCGCATCGAAATGTCGCGCTGGGGGAACGCCGAGGTCGTCGCCATTCTGTCGCGATCCTTGGCGGATGCCCGCGCGCCTTTCGAACGCCTGACCAAGATGCTGTACTTGATCGCCGCGATCAGCCTGATCGCTTCCGCGTTGGCCGCGTTCTGGTTGGCCCGCAACATCACCAGGCCCCTGCAAGACCTTACGCAGGCCGTCGATCAAATTCGCGCCGGCACGTACGATGTGACCTTGCGCGTCGAGCGGCGCGACGAACTGGGGGTGCTTGCCGAGGGCCTGCAGCTCATGCAAACAGCGGTTCAATCCCGCGATCATTCCATCCGGCGCCTGGCGTACGAAGACTCGCTCACCGGCGTCATGAATCGCACCGCCTTCGGCGCGGCCCTCGGTCAGGCGCTCGCCGCCGCCAACGGCGCGCCGATCGCGGTGGCCGTCATCAATTTGGACCGCTTCCGGCGCATCAATGAACATCTGGGATACTCGGTGGGCGATGCGGTGCTCACCAAGATGGCGGCGCGGCTCGCAGCGGTGCCTTCGGTGAATTCAGCGGTGGCGCGGCTCGCGGCCGACCAATTTGCCGCCTTTGCGCCCCTGCAGGGTGCGCAGTACCTGCAGGCGTGGGGCACCTCGCTGATCATGGCGCTGGCCGACCCCGTGTTCGTCGAGGCCCAGCCCATCGACATTACCGCCAGCCTGGGGTTGGCGCTCGCCCCTCGAGACGCCGCGTCGGCCGATGAAGTGATGCGTTGCGCCGATCTGGCATTGGAACACGCCCGTCGCGAAAAGCGCGCGCTCGCGATCTACGAAGAGGCCCTGAAGCCCGCGGCCCGCGATCACCTCTCCCTGTTGGGCGAGCTGCGCCGCGCCGTCGAGCACGACGAACTGCGCCTGTTCTTCCAGCCGAAGATGGAACTCAAGACCGGGCAGGTAACGGGCGCCGAGGTCCTGCTCCGCTGGCAGCACCCGACGCGCGGCTTGCTCTACCCCGTGGACTTCATTCCGTTCGCCGAGAAAACCGGTTTCATACGGCGCCTGACGCGCTGGACCCTGGATCACGCCATCGCCCAAGGCGCACGCTGGCAAAGCCAGGGACTGGCCCTCGGGCTCGCCGTCAACATCAGCGCCGATGACGTCGCCGACCTGCGCCTCGATTCGCGTATCGCGAGCCTCCTGACCCGCCACCAGCTCCCGCCGCAGCTTTTGACCGTTGAACTCACCGAGAGCGGATTCATCGAAGATCCGACCCAGGCTCTGCGCATGCTCGATGCCATCTCGGCGCTTGGGGTGTCCCTGTCCATCGATGATTTCGGCACCGGCTATTCCTCGCTCAGCCACCTGGCGAAGATGCCGGTCGACGAAGTAAAGATCGATCGCAGCTTCGTGCAGGGCCTGGAATCCAACCCCGAGTTCGCCCCGGTGGTGCGCTCGGCCATCGACATGGGCCACGGCCTCGGGCTCAAGGTGGTCGCCGAAGGCATTGAGACCGAAGCGGCCGCCGATCGATTGCGCGAGTTCGGCTGCGACATCGGCCAGGGGTATCTGTACGCCAAACCCATGCCGTTGGCGATTTTCGAGACCTGGCTCGCCGGCCGGGAGCGCGTGCCGGTGGTCGCGTTCCCGGTTGAATTTCAAACCGAGGATCTATCCGACACGGTGACTCTCGCCTTTTACTGACGGCAACCTCCGACAGTCGCGTTTCTCGCGCGAATTCGCTTAAAGTGGGCCATGAGTCGCGTGAACATCCTGGGGGAGGCGCTGGAGGGTTTGGGCCGCTGGTACGTGGCGGTGCCGCCCTTCCTCATCATCGGGTTCCTGGCGGCCCTGTTTTTCCTGACGGGCGCCGGCCAGCAGCGCCTGCAAGAAGCGAGCGGGCGCCTGCAGCAATCCGCGGTTCGCGCACAGGCCATCGAAGAGCTGCAGACTGCGATCTCCCGATCGGTGGCCTCCCAGCGCGGCTTCCTGTTGACCGGGGATGGGAAATTCCTCAGGGGCCACGACAAGATCGTGGCCGATGTGGAGCCGCGGCTGGAGCGATTGCGGGTTGCCTACGAGGGCTCTGCCGACGATCTTGCCGATGTTCGCAACTTGCACGTGCTGATCGGCAAGCGGCTCGCGGACCTGTCGATGTTGGTGGCGATTCAGAAGTCGCAGGGTGCCGCGGCCGCGATCGCTCTGGTCAGAACCAGCGTCGGCTCCGATACCGGCGAGGCGCTCAACGATGTCCTGGAGCAAATGCGCCACCGCGAGTCCTTGCGGCACGCGGACGCGGAGGCCTACTGGTCCCAATCCCTGATTTTGAGCCGCTGGGTCACGGTCGCCGGGACGATATTCAACATGCTGCTGGTGGGCATCGCCGCGCGTCTGGTGTACATGGATCTACGCCGCCGCACCCTGCAGACGGCGGAGCTGCGCGATGAGAAGGTCCGGCTCGAGCGTGAGGCGGAAGAGCACAACCGGGAACTGGTCGAGCTCTCCACCCATCTACAAAGCGTTGCGGAGCGCGAAAAGGCGAGCCTCGCACGCGAGCTGCACGACGAACTCGGCGGACTTCTCGTGGGTGCGCGCATGGATATTTCCTGGGCCGAGGAAAATCTCAAGGAGGGCGATACCGAGGTGCAACGGCGCCTGCGGCGCGTGCAGGAGAATCTCTCCGCCGGCGTCGACTTGAAGCGGCGCATCATCGAGGAATTGCGGCCGACGCTCTTGGACGAAGTGGGCCTGTTCGCCGCGCTGCGCTGGCAGATGAAGGAATCCTGCGGCCGGGCAGGCCTCAAGTGCATGGAGTCCTACCCGGACGAGGAGCCCAAGTTCACTTCGGAGGCTGCCATTGCCCTGTTTCGGGTGGCCCAAGAGGCCTTCACCAACATCCTCAAGCATTCGGCGGCGGCCAGCGTGGACATAACGCTCAGCAGAGTGGCCGACGACATCGTCATGCAGATTTCAGATGACGGCAAGGGTATCCCCGCGGGCCGTCTCAGCGCGGTCGGATCGCACGGCGTCGTGTCCATGCGGCATCGGGTGCGCGCGCTCAATGGACGGCTGGACATGCGAAGTTCGGCCTCGGGTGGCACGGTCCTGCTGGTGCAGATCCCGGTGTCAAACTCATTGGCGCCGCCGCTCGACGGGGCTCAATGATCGATCGCGAGCTGCTCCCATTCATGTTTCGTTTCCTCGCAGGTTCGACTGCGGCTTTTATCCTGGCGTTGAACGCGTGCTCGGCCGCGAACCGCGACGCCCTGCGCCATATCGTGCAAGATGAGTGCGCCGTGCATTGGCTGCAGCAGCACAGTGCAAGTCCCTGCGAGCGCATATACCTGCCGGAGGCGCCGCGCGAACGCGAGGGCTTCGCCATCCTCGCCGACCGCAAGGGCGGCGCGCACTTCCTGCTGATACCGACCCAGGCCATCGCCGGCATGGAAAGCGCCGAGCTTCTCGAACCCGGCGGGCCCAATTACTTTGCGGCCGCCTGGGATGCGCGCGATCTCCTGGCGCGCGTCGTCGGGCACGAGGTCCCGCGCAATGCCGTCGGGTTGGCACTGAACCCTCGCCGCGCACGCTCCCAGGATCAACTGCACATCCACATCGAGTGCTTGCGCACGGACGTGGCGCTGGCGCTGCGGCGCGCGGCGCCGCGAATCACCGGCACCTGGTCGCCCATCTCGATCGACGGCCGGCCCTACCAGGCTTCGCGGGTGATGGGCGAGGAGCTGGGCGGCTCCAATCCGCCCGTACTGCTCGCGAATGGCCTGCCCGCGGCAAGGTCGGTCATGGGTGACTTCACGCTGATCGTGGCGGGCATGGATTTCAAGCAGGGACCGGGATTCGTTCTGCTCGCAGGCAGCGAAATTGCCGGCGAGTTATTGTTGGATTCGACTTGCGCGATTGCCGCAACCCCCTAGAATTTACGCTCACCCCAAGGCGCGAGGAATGACGTGAGCTCTCTGTGGGAAACCATTGCGCCCCTAGGCAGGGCGATCAGCGGTGAATTTCACGGCCGCGACAGCACTGTCGCGTTGTCGGAACTCGCCGGAGGATCGATTTTCGGCACCGCTCTCGAATCGCTTCGCGGCCGCTCGGTGCTCCTCGCGACGCACGATCAGCTGCCGACGGCGCTCGCACTGGTCGAGCTCGACGGCGTCGCCCGGCGCATGGTTCTGTGCACGCCCGACCTCAAGCCTGAGCAGCTCGCCGCGGTTGCGGCGACAGCGCAGGCCGACGCCATCGTCTTGGACCCAGCATCGACCACGGCTGCGGGGTCCCTGGTGCCTTACGTGGCGGCTCCCCGGCCCATTGCCGGCCCCCTTCATCGCCGGGCGGGAGATCCCACGGAATGGATCTTGTTGACCTCGGGAACCACCGGCACCCCGAAACTGGTCGTGCATGGATTGCAGAGTCTCGGCGGTACCTTGCAGGCGCGGCCGCCCGGTGCCGGCACGGTTTGGAGTACGTTCTACGACATTCGCCGCTATGGCGGCCTGCAGATCTATTTGCGCGCCGTGTTGTCGGGCTCGCCCTTGGTGCTCTCGAGCGCGGCCGAGGCGCCCGTCGCGTTCATCGAGCGCGCCGCGGCGGCCGGCGTCACGCACATCTCAGGCACGCCGTCCCACTGGCGGCGCGCGCTCATGAGCGGAGAGGCAGGGATCCTGACACCGCAGTATGTCAGGCTGTCCGGCGAAGTGGCCGACCAAGCGGTGCTCGACAGCCTTCGCGCCGCGTACCCCAAGGCCCGAATCGCACACGCCTTCGCGTCCACCGAGGCCGGGGTCGCTTTCGACGTCAACGACGGACTCGCGGGATTTCCGGCCGAGTTCATCGGCAAGGCATCCGGCGGCATCGAAATGAAAGTCGTGGATCACACCCTTCGAATCCGCTCCGGCCGCAACGCCGCGCGCTACCTGGGCGCGGCTGCCGGTCTGCTCGCGAGCGACGACGGCTACGTCGATACGGGAGACATGGTCGAGCTCAAGGATGGCCGGTATCACTTCATGGGACGCATGGGCGGCGTCATCAATGTCGGCGGCCTGAAGGTGTATCCGGAGGAGGTTGAATCGGTGCTGAATGCCGATCCCCGGGTGCGCATGTCCCTGGTGCGCGCGCGGCGCAGTCCCATCACCGGCGCGGTGGTGGTCGCCGATGTAGTCCTGGCCGAGCCTGCGGGCGCGGCGCCCGCCGACTCGCCGGAGCTCGTCAAGAGCGATCTACTCAATGCCTGCCGCCGCGCGCTCGCGCCCCACAAGGTTCCCGCGATGCTGCGCTTCGTGCCATCGCTGGAATTCAACGCCGCCGGCAAACTGGTGCGCCCCGGCGCCTGAGGCCGCCCCGCTCCTACATTCGGATGGATCCGCTCGAGATCGCCGCGAACAACGCCTCGTCCAGAGGCACGTAGGCCTGCGCCCGGGGATCGTCGAAATACAGCTTGTCCTTGATGCGGGACGGATCGAAGCCGGCCTGTAGCAACTCCTGTTTGCGCGGCTTGAAGGTGCCGGTGGTCTCGAGCGCCTGCAGCAAGCGGACGAAGACGGGGCGCGCATAGGCCGGCAGCCGCTGCGCGACGTCAGCGCGAAACTCCGCAAGATCGAACCGTGCATCCACCACCAAGGCGGCGGTTCCCGCGCGGCCGTCGGCGCCGGGCACCGCGACGCCATAGACCACTCCGTCGAGCACGCCGGGCGCGGCGGTGAGCGCGGTCAGAACCTCGGCGGTGGAAACGTTCTCGCCTTTCCAGCGGTAGGTTTCGCCGACGCGGTCCACGAAGAAGTAAAAGCCGCGCTCGTCCCGGCGCATCAGATCGCCGGTGCGGTACCAGGAATCGCCCTCTTTGAAGACATTGCGCAGCACCTTGCGCGCAGACGCTTCGCCGTCCGCATAGCCCTCGAATCGGCCGGCCAGACCCTTGCCCTCGCCGGGAATTAGGCCGACCGCCTCGCCCACCTCGTTGGGTTGGCAGCGCTCGCAGAAACCGTCGCCGTTGCGCCGCGGTTCGCCCGTGTCGACATCGAATCGCAGCAGCGCCACGGGCAGGCGATGCGCGAGAAACGACGGTATCTTGCCGATGGCGCCGGGGAGCCCCTCGCAGTTGTAGAGTGAGAAATTGCCTTCGGTCGAAGCGTAGTACTCGAGAATTCGCGGAATCTTGAAGCGGCTCTGGAAAGTCTCCCAAACTTCCGGCCGCAGCCCGTTGCCGCAGGCGATGCGCAGCCGATGTGCGGTCTCGATGTCCTGATGTGGCGCGTTGGTGAGGTAGCGGCACAACTCGCCGATGTACTGGAACAGGGTGCAGCGTTCATCGCGAATGTCGCGCCAGAAATCCGAGGCGCTGAACTTCGCACGTATGACCACGGCGCCGCCGCCGACCAGGGTGGCACCGGTGGCAACCACGCCTCCGACGCTGTGATAGAGGGGCAGGCAATCGAACATCCGGTCCCCCGGTCCGGTGTCCATCAGGCCCGCAAACCAATGGCTCCATTGCATGATTCGGTAGTGGCTGACCTTGGCTGCCTTGGGCAGGCCGGTGGTTCCCGATGTGTATATGTAAAGCGCGGTTGCCTGGAGCGTTGCCGGCCCGCACTCCGAATCTTGTACCTCTTCCCCCGAAACTCGATCGATCTCGGGGGAGAGCGGCGGGAAATCCGCGACGGTTTGGCCCTGCACCCGGCACGACAGCGTCGGCGGCAGCCGTGCGCGCACCGCCCACAGCCGTTCGGCCAGATCGCCGCCGACGATAATGGCCCGCGGCGCGACGATATCGATAGAATGCACCAATGCGTCGCCCGCAAGATTGGTGTTGACCAGTGCGACGGCGACGCCGATGCGCGAGAGCCCGACCCAAACCGCCATGTACTCGGCGCAGTTCGCCATCATCAGGCACACGGTGTCGCCCATCCCCAGCCCCTGAGCAAGTCCCCAGCGTGCGTACTGGTTGCAGCGGATCGCAAGTTCCCGATAGCTCAACGCGCCTTCCACCGACACGAGCGCGGGCGCCCCCTCGAATCGACCGGCCAGCCGGTCGATCAACGTCGGCAGCGCGATCCCCGCAACCTCGACGGACGCGCTCCGCTCCAGGGCGCGAATCCACGCCTCGCGGGCGATTTTGGCATTCGCTTCCGTGGATTGAGTCATAGGAATTGCGAACCGTACCACGACTACTCGCGGCGTTCGAGTTACACTGTTCGCACTTCTTCAACGAAAAAATCGCAGCATGAAGCGGGAAACGATTGCAATTCACGGTGGTTTCGATTCCGACCCCACCACCAAGGCCGTCGCGGTACCGATCTACCAGACGGCTGCATATTCATTCGACAGCGCCGAGCACGGCGCCGCTTTGTTCAACTTGGAAGTGCCGGGCTACCGGTACACCCGGATCAGCAACCCGACCACGGACATCCTCGAGCAGCGGGTCACCGAACTCGAAGGCGGAGTCGCAGCCTTGAGCGTGGCCTCGGGGCAGACGTCAATTTATTACACGGCGCTGAACGTCGCCGACACAGGCCGCAACATCGTGTCGGTGCCGCAGCTCTACGGCACGACCTACACCTTGTTTGCGCACATTCTGCCGCGGATGGGCGTGCAGGTAAAATTCGCCTCCTCCGACCGCGCCGCCGATATCGAGGCATTGATCGACGAGAACACCCGCGCGGTGTTCTGCGAAACGGTCGGCAATCCCGCCGGCAATGTCTGCGACCTCGAGGCGCTGGCCGCCGTCGCCCACCGGCATGGCATGCCGCTGATCGTCGACAACACCGTCGCGACCCCGATTCTGGTGCGCCCCATCGAGCACGGCGCGGATGTCGTCGTCCACTCATTGACGAAGTTCATGGGGGGACACGGGACCACGCTCGGCGGCATCATCGTCGACTGCGGCACGTTCCCGTGGAAGGACCACGCGGCCCGCTATCCCATGCTCACTCAGCCCGACGAGTCCTATCACGGACTCGTCTACACCGACCACTATGGCGCCGCCGCTTTCAGCGGTCGCTTGCGCAGTGTGTACCAGCGCACCATGGGAGCGGTGCTTGCACCGATGAACGCATTCCTGCTCCTGCAGGGCATCGAAACGGTGGCGCTGCGGGTCGATCGGCACATCGAGAATGCGCGCAAGGTTGCCGAATTCCTGCGCGACAATCCACGCGTCGAGTCCGTGAATTTTGCCGGCTTCGCGGACAATCCTTACTATCCGCTGGTGCAGAAGTACATGGGCGGCCGGGCGTGCTCGCTGATGACATTCGAGATCCGCGGCGGCCTGAAGGCTGGGATGCGCTTCTACAATGCGCTCAAGCTCTTCAAGCGCCTGGTGAATTTAGGCGACGCAAAATCCCTTGCCTGCCATCCGGCGTCGACCACCCATCGCCAGATGACGCCGAGCGAGCAGCTGGCGGCGGGCGTTGCTCCCGGGGGCATTCGGCTGAGCGTGGGCATCGAGCACATCGACGACATCCTCGCGGACCTGGACCAGGCGCTCAAGGCGGCCGTCGGTTAGTGAACCGCAACTCCATTCCCGATGCCGTCGAGGCGTTGTTCCCGCCCGAGGGGGAGCGCCAGCGCATCGAGGAATGGCTGACGGAGGCGCTGCAGCAGGCCTGGCTGCAGATCCAGGCGGGCCCCGTCACTTCGACCATCGACATGACCGCCTTTCGGGCGGAACTCGAAACCTTCGATTTCGAGCACCCGAAGCCCCTGGAAGAGCTGCTGCGCTGGACCATCGCGCGCATGGAAACGGGCATCGTCCAAATGTCGAATCCGCGCTACTTCGGGCTGTTCAATCCGGGACCTAATTTTCCCGCGCAGTGCGCCGATCGCATCGCGAGCCTGTTCAATCCGCAATTGGCGAGTTCGGCATCCTCTCCCGTGCCCGTGGAACTCGAGCGCTATGTGATCGGTGCCATCGCCCGGCGTGCCGGCCTCGCGGCGGGATCGACCGGACACTTCGCCACCGGCGGCTCCGAGGCGAACTACACCTCGCTGATCTGCGCGCTGACAGGCGCTCATCCGGGATTCGCCGGCGAAGGAGTGCGCGCCTTTGCAGGTGCGGTGAAATTTTATACGTCACGGGATTGTCACATCGCCTGGCTGAAAATCGCCCATCAAGCGGGTGTCGGGCGGGCTGCGCTGCGACTGGTCGCCACCGATGGCCGGGGCCGCATGGACCCGAACGCACTGGCTCACGCCATCGCGGAAGACCGTGCAAACGGCTCCGTGCCGGTGATGGTGGTCGCCACGGCCGGAACCACCGGTGCCGGCATGATCGACCCATTGCGCGAGTGCGCCGAGATCGCGCAACGCGAGGGCCTTTGGTACCACATCGACGCCGCCTGGGGGGGCGCAGCGTTGGCGTCCGATAGGTTGCGCCCGGCGCTCGCCGGCCTCGAGCGCGCGGATTCGATCACCATCGACGCCCACAAATGGCTCGCAACCACCATGGGCTGCGGCATCTTCCTGACGCGCCACGGACACCTATTGTCCGAGGCATTCCACGCCTCGACCAGCTTCATGCCGTCAAGCGTGTCGGGCGTCGATCCCTACCTCAACAGTGTGCAGTGGTCCCGCCGGTTCTTAGGGCTACGCCTGTTTCTAGCCCTGGCCACCGCCGGCTGGGAGGGCCTGGGCGCGCATGTGGAGCGCGGCACCCTGGTGATCGAACGAGTCAAGGAGCGACTGGTGGAACGAGGGTGGACCATCGCCAACGAGTCGGTGCTGGCAGTGCTCGATGCCGTGCCGCCGGCCGAACTCGGGGATGTCAGGGCGCTGGTACGCCGCGTGGTGGTCTCCGGCCGGGCCTGGGTGGCGCCGACGACCTTCGAGGGCCGCGACGTGGTCCGGATCTGCGCGACCAACGGCGAAACCACCCTGGAAGACGTGAATGCGCTGATCGCGGCGCTCACGGAGAGGACGGCACCGCCTGCCCGGGAGCCTGCGCCCTAGGATTTGCGCTGCGACAGCGTCCGCACCACCAAGGTCTCGATCGCCGCCACCGAATGGAAGTTCTCCGGAGTGATTTCGGACTGCGGGATGGCGATATCGAACTCCAGTTCGACAGCCAGCATGAGATTGACCATTTTGAGCGAGCTGATGCCGAGGTCGCTCAATTGCTGATCCATGGGAAATGGGTGAGGAAGGGCCGCCT
>JBARBX010000378.1:0-7987 GCA_049793535.1 Steroidobacteraceae bacterium
CATCAACGCCGCCCTGCCCACCAGCTGGCAGATGCTGCACACCCTGTATCAGGGAATGGGGGATGAAGAGAACGCCGCCAGGATTGCAGATCGTCTCGCCACGCTGCGCAACCTGCCCCCCGAGATCATCCAGGCCGGCAGCCTGTTCGCTGACGGGGAGTTCGTCCATGCCGAGCGCGTCCTGCGGATATACCTGGCGCGGCATGGCGCGCACATCGAGGCCATGCGACTGCTGGGGCGCGTCTGCATCGCACGCGGGTTGCGGGACGATGCGGAGCTGCTGCTGGAAGCAGTCGTGCAGCGGGTCCCCGGCTACCGCGCCGCGCGTGCCGACTACGCCCGAGCGTTGCTCGATCAACAGAAGTACGTGCGGTCCCGCCAGGAGATCAAGCACCTGCTTGATCTCGATCCGGGTAACAGAGCGTACCTCCGGCAGTACGCAGAGGCCTGCATCAGGCAGGGTGACTTTGAGCCCGGGATCAGCCTGTACCGTCGGCTGCTGGGCGATGCCCGGCCGGGACGGGAATCCGCAGAGCTGCACTTGTGGATCGCTCTCGCGCTGAGAGCCAAGGGGCACCAGGCGGAGGCGATCCAAGGCTACCGTGCCGCCATCGCCGCCTGGCCGGAATCGGGCGAGGTCTGGTGGAGCCTCGCGAACCTCAAGACCTACCGCTTTTCCGCAGACGACGTCGCGCGCATGCGCTCGGCAGAAGCTGCACCCGCTACATCCCTGGTGGACCGCTACCACCTATGCTTCGCGCTGGGCAAGGCACTGGAAGAGCAGAAGAACTACGCCGACTCTTGGCCGTACTACGAACGCGGCAATGCGCTCAAGCGTGCGGAGGTTCGCTACCTGCCCAGGCTGGCCGAGGCCCACGTCCGGCTGACGAAGCGGGTCTGCATACGGGAATTCTTCGAGACACGCAGGGGCTGGGGCGTCGCGGACAAGGATCCCATCTTCATCCTGGGGCTGACGCGCTCCGGCTCAACGCTCATCGAGCAAATCCTGGCTTCGCATTCAGAGGTCGAGGGCACCCAGGAACTGGCGGACATCCAACGCATCGTCATGACGTTGCGCGGCCGCGCCACGGACCCGGAGAACCCGCGCTACCCGGGAGTGCTGGCCGAGTTGGGCCCGGAGGACTTCCGCAAGTTCGGCGAACGCTTCATGGCCGACACCCGGATCTACCGCCAGAAGCCGCGCTCGTTCTTCATCGACAAGCTGCCGGACAACTTCCGCGACATCGGCCTCATCCACTTGATGCTGCCGAATGCGAAAATCATCGACGCTCGGCGCGAACCCATGGCCTGCTGTTTCGGCAACCTCAAGCAACTGTTCTCGGGTGGCCAGGAGTTCAGTTACAGCATCGGGGACATTGCGCACTACTACCGCAACTATCTTGAGCTCATGCGGCACTGGAGCGAGGCGTTGCCGGGGTGGATCCTGACGGTGCAACACGAAGACATGGTGGAGGACCTGGAGGGCAATGTGCGCCGCATCCTGGATTTCTGTCGCCTGCGCTTCGAGCCGGCCTGCCTGGAGTTCCATAAGACTGAACGTAACGTGCGCACGGCCAGTTCGGAGCAGGTGCGACAGCCCATCAGCCGCGAAGGCGTCGACCAGTGGAGGAATTACGAACCCTGGCTGGACCCGCTCAAGAACGGCCTCGGCGACGCTCTGACCACCTACAGGGACTGAACAGCGCCGTCGCTTATTGGGGATTACGTACGCGAAGGGCCGCCGACCGCTGTCAGACGGGTCAAGACGTCCTCCCAAGGCGAGGCATTTTCGTCGATGCGGTCATCTGAGGAAACTGAGCGGGAGCGATATGTCGGTGCTGGTCCGTGGTCAATCCTCGTTCATCCCGATTACATCTCGACCGTATCCGATGATCCACGGCTGATTTACCAGGATATTGTCGTGTGTATCGCGCGTGAGCGAAAGATTAACAATGGACAGCCTTCATTGCACGCTCGGTGCCTTGCGGCGTGCGCGCCCAAGACTGGAGAGTCCGTCACCCATATTGGCGCGGGGACGGGTTATTACACGGAGATCTTGGCGTTGCTGGTGGGCGACACAGGTCGGGTGTCGGCGTTCGAAATCGAAAGCGACCTCGCGGCATGGGCGAGCGGTAATCTGCAACATCGACCGAATGTCGCGGTCGTCGCGACGTCTGCGTCGGAAGGTGCATCGCCCCTTGCTGACGTTATTTATATGAGCGCAGGTGCAACCCATCCGCTTGGAATTTGGCTTGACGCACTCAACGTCGGTGGACGCCTGATTTTTCCGATGACCACCAATCTGGGATATGGAGTGATGCTGCTGATCACACGTCGCTCCGACGGAGACTATAGTGTGTCCATCGTCTCGCCGGCGGCTTTCATTCCTTGCGTTGGTGCCCGAGATGATATGGCGTCTGAAGCCTTGAGCACTGCACTTCGATCGAGATCTCTGCTGGCGGCGAAGTCTCTTCGTCGATCGGGGGCTGCCGATGAGACGGCTTGCCTTGTTGGAAAGGATTGGTGGTTTTCCACTACGTCGCTGAGCTGAAGTGCAAGGGAGGTGAGTGCGCAAATAAAAATCTCAATTGGGGATTAACGCGGTGACGTCACGATTCGTATCGGTCCCCGGAGTGAAGATATGGCATCGTAGCCGGCGATGTCCGGTGACTACCTGGGCAGTCGCGCCGCCCGCCGATTCGCGGGCACACCTCTTCGGTGCCTCGTCGCAGGCTTCGTGGTGTCGGCGGCCTCAAACAATTGCCGAAACCCTTGTGCCAACTGTTCGACGGCCTTCCCTAAGGCGCCGAGTTGCCCAACCCGGACTATCGCGACGGATCGGTGCAGGTCAAACGATGGGGGACGCAATACTTTCACGGGATCGATGAAATGATTCCTGGCAATAAAGCGAGCGGGTAGCAGCCCGACACCATAACCGGACTGAACGAACGCCATCTGCATATGCATGTTGTGGACTTCAGCCGCAATCATGGGGGTGAAGCCGGCACGCTCCATCCGATCGATCAGGTTCGCCCGAAGAAAGCACCCGGGCGGATTGAGCACCCAGGATGCTCGGCCCAAACTTTTCCAATCACCGTCAACGTTGCCTGCGGCGCCTTGAACGATCTCCATGCGGTCCCTAGCGATGATATTCGTCAGAAGAGGTGGAGGCGCGGTTTTACCTTCGGGCAAAAGCACGGCAGCAACGTCGAGTTCACCCGCGAGCAGCCGGTGAATTAATTCACCGGTCAGTTCACTCGACAGCCGCAGCCGGACCTTGGGGTATTTCTCAGTCAGCGCCTGAATTGGTTCGATGAGCGTCCCCTCGGCCAGGGCATGCGCGAGCCCGATGCGCAAGAGGCCGTGAGGTTCGGCGTCGCTCGACGTAAGAGATTTCAGCGCCTCGGTCCGCTGCAGCAGATCTCGCGCTTGTTCGAGTACCCTGGCGCCAAGCGAGTTCAGACGCGGCGGCTTTACCGAGCGGTCGAGCAACTCGGCACCCAATGCAGCCTCCAGCCTTTGCACTTGCCGGGTAATTGCAGAGGGCGTCCGGAATAGACGATTGGCTGCACCGGCGATGGACCCGGCATGGGCGAACTCTACCAGGGCGCGTAAATCTTCGAGCAAGGGGGTCTCCTAAAGCGTTCTCACGACGCAACAGAATCGTGCGTCAGCGGTACTATAATCGTGATAATAATGAAGTGGTGGAATTTTATGTCTTGCATCAAGATATCAGCAGGTTCATGTTTTTGCGGAAATCTGTATGCCTCACGCGATCCAAATTCGGCAGACGGGGGCTCCCGAGGTTCTGAACTGGACAGCGGTTGATGTCGGTGAGCCCGGGTCGGGTCAGGTGCGCCTGCGCCAGGCGGCCGCAGGCCTCAACTACATTGACGTTTATCATCGCACCGGATACTACCCACAGACGCTTCCCTTCATCCCGGGCCTCGAAGGCGCAGGGACCGTGGAGGCGGTCGCCCAGGATGTGCGCGGTCTGAATGTCGGCGATCGGGTGGCCTATGCCGGTCCGACCGGCGGCTATTCCGAGGTGCGGCTCATTGAGGCCGATCGGCTGGTGAGATTGCCGCAGGCAATCTCCTTCGATCAAGCAGCCGCGATGATGCTGCAGGGTATGACTGCTCAGGTGCTGATCCGGCAGGTGTATCGCGTCAAGGCGGGTGACTTGATCCTCGTGCATGCCGCGGCCGGCGGAACAGGTCTCATTCTCTGCCAGTGGGCGGCCGCCCTCGGCGCAACGGTCATCGGCACCGTTTCGACGGAGGCCAAGGCCGAGTTGGCCCGCGCCCACGGCTGCAAACACACCATCCTCTACACGAAACAGGATTTCGTAGCGGAAGTTTCCCGTATCTCCGGCGGGGAGAAACTGCCGGTCGTCTTCGATTCTGTCGGCAAGGATACTTTCCTGCGCTCGCTCGATTGTCTAAGACCGCGCGGACTGATGGTCACGTTCGGACAAGCCTCCGGTCCCATCGATCCCATTGCGCCCGCGCTGCTGTCGCAGAAGGGTTCGCTGTTTCTGACGCGCCCGATCCTGTTCCACTACATAGAGCGACGCGAATCGCTTGAAGCTTCCGCGAACGAGCTGTTCGAGGTGGTGGTTTCGGGAAAGGTGCGCATTAACGTCAATCAGCGCTTTGCGCTCAAGGATGCCGCTGAGGCCCACAAGGCATTGGAAGCGCGCGCAACCTCGGGCTCCACCATTCTGACCATCTAACCCAGTAGCCACAGGAATTTGCCATGAGCAAGACCGCAATCACCTCGCCCGAACTTGCGCCACCGGTCGGCCCGTTTTCCCAGGCGATCGAAGTCGGTGGTTTTCTCTATTTCAGCGGTCAGGTCGGCCAAGACCCGGCCTCTGGCAAGGTGGTCGGGGGAGGTATTGTGGCCGAGACAGAGCGCGTCTTCGTAAATCTCTCGGCGGTTCTCAAGACGGCCGGCAAGAGTTTCGATCACGTTGCGCGCGCCGGCGTGTATCTCACGAGCATGAGTGACTTCGTCGCGATGAATGGCATCTACGCAAAGTATTTCAGTCAGCCCTTTCCCGCCCGCACGACCATCGCGGTGGCCGCGCTGCCGCTTGGGGCCTGCGTTGAGATCGACCTCGTCGTCAAGGCTTGAGGCGACGCACGGAGGGCGATCTCATGAAGTACACATTTCACATCGTCGATGTTTTCAGTTCGACACCGTTCGGCGGTAATCAACTCGCGGTTCTGCCTGACGCGGCCGGCATTTCGACCGAGTGCATGCAGAAGATTGCTCGCGAATTCAATTTCGGCGAAACGACCTTCGTCCTGCCGAAACGAGATTCTGCGAGCACGTGTCGGGTGCGCATCTTCACACCTCGGGCGGAGCTCGACTTTGCGGGGCATCCCACGGTCGGTACAGCCTGTGCGCTGGTAATGAAACAGCACGCACGGCTGAGTGATCCAATCCGGCTCATCCTGGAGGAGAATATCGGTCCCGTGACGGTCGATGTCGCTCAGCGAAACGGGGGGTTTCACGGCACGTTGACGTTGTCGGGGAAGATCGACGCACCGACCGGCGCACCTTCTCCGACTGACCTCGCCGCCGTCCTATCCATCGAGCCCGCCGAGGTGAGCCAAGTCTTTTTTGCGGGTGTCGGTGTTCCATTCTGTTTTGCGCAACTGAGCTCGAACGAGGTCGTCGATCGGGCGGCGATCAATCGGGCTGCCTGGGCGGCGACGCTCGCGCGAGCGTGGGCTCCCCACGTCTTCTTCTTCGCAGGAGATCTACGGGATGGCGGCAAGCTCTATGCTCGCATGTGCGCACCCGCGCTGGGCGTCGACGAAGATCCCGCGACCGGCAGCGCCTGTGCCGCCCTGGTCGGGGCGATGGCATCGAAGCCCGAGTTTGGCGGGACGGCCTATCGCCTTTCGATTCAGCAAGGCGTCTCGATGGGGCGCCGAAGCGATATCGAAGCGGAAGCGCGCAAGCGCGACGGCGTAGCGACCTCTGTCAGCGTTGGCGGCGCAACAACCTATATCGCAAGCGGCGAGATCGAGGTGCCGCCTTACTTTGCTGAAACGCGGGGCTAAACCAGGTATTCACGATAGGAGTCGATATGAAAATCATGGCCATCTTGATCGCGGGTGTCGCGCTTGTTTCCGGGGCGAATGCCTTGGACAACACAAGTAACTCGACCGCCGCCACAATGGCGGTTGCCGATCCGTCGCGCCCGGACTCTGACACGACACGGGATGCTGACCGAAAACCGGCGCAAACTTTATTGTTCCTAGGCATTAAATCGGGGGACAAGGTTGCCGACTATGTCGCCGACGCAGGCTATTTCACGCGTCTCTTCGCCAGCGTCGTGGGCTCCAACGGTCACGTTTACGCGGTGGAGCCCACCGCATTCTTCAAGTTCCAGCATTTCGTTAAGGCAGTCGCGGAGCTGCAGGGCTATGCCGTCGCCCATCCAAACCTAACGGTGACGACCGCCGCGGCGCTCGAAGGATTAAAGTTCCCCGAGAAGCTCGACCTGTTCTGGATTTCCCAAAATTACCACGACTTACACGACGAGTTCATGGGCCCGGTCGACACCACCGCGTTTAACAAGGCCGTCTACGGCGCGCTGAAGCCCGGTGGCGTATATGTAATTCTCGATCATTCCGCCGCTGCGGGTGCTCCCGCAAATGTAACCGAGACCTTGCATCGCATCGAGTCTTCGACCGTGCGCCGGGAGGTCGAAGCCGCGGGCTTCAAGTTCGACTCCGAAAGCTCGATTCTCGCCAATCCGGCGGACCCCCGCACGGCCAAAGTGTTCGACCAGACGATTCGCGGACACACCGACCAGTTCATCCTGAAGTTCCGCAAACCTAAGTAGTGAGGAAGGAGCGAGAACTTTTTGCATTTGTGGAATCCGGGCGTAAGCCGAGTGGCGATATATCGCAACAGGTGAAGAGAAAATGCTTAAGACTATTACTTTATCCATGTTTCTGGCAGCTTCCTCACTTTCGCTTAATGCACGTGCCCAGGATGATCGAGAGTATAGTGAGGGCCCGGTCACGGAGGTGGACTACATACAAGTTGAGTACGGACATTTTGAAGAGTACATCGATTGGCTAAATTCGACATGGAAGCCGACCATGGAAGCCACGAAGAAAGCTGGGCTAATCATCGATTACAAGGTCTTCAGGGCCACTCCAAAATCACCGGATCAGCCCAATATATTTCTCTGGATCACTTATAAAAATATGGCGGCTCTAGATAAAGGCGTCGAGCTAGAAGCAGTGGCCAAGAAAGTAATCGGCACCACCGAGGCTCAGAACAAGGCCAGAGTGGGCCGGAATGAATACAGAAAAGTTCTGGGCATTGAATTGATTCGTGAACTTATTTTGAAATGAAATTGCTATACGTGTCTAAAGATCGGGAGCAGCTACGCGCTTGACAGCGACGGCAAGCAAGTCGTCGCGCGGCATCAATAGCATTCAAGCGATCAAAGAAGCCGGTGGCTGGCGAGTTACGGGCATCATGGTGCAGGCCGAGTCGGCCACTGCGCCGACCTCTCAGCCATGACTACGGGAAGTCATGCCATTCGATCAGCGGCAGTGTTCGTCGTGGTCGCCGCAGTCATGCCATTCATGTTCGTGGTAGTACCGATGATGATCGCGATCGTAGTAGCCTTCGCGCGGCACGGCGACCACACACGCCGAAGCGAACACAATCAATCCCAGCAGGCAGCCGCGTGCGGCAAGGCGTTTCGAGTTTTTCATGACCTCTCCTTCTGTAACTGGTGCCCACAATACCCCGCGGTGCCGGGCGCAAAATGTCGCCAAAAGCCGCTGGTTCGTGTGGGCCTAACTCCGACACGCCGACGCCAGAGTGCGCAATCGCCCGGGAGCGACTAGAATCCGGGCAAAAGACCGAAGTCTTGATGGGAGGCATCTTGGCGACATCTCGACGAGCGCGGTGCAATGCATCGCAGGCTTCTGCATGGATCCTTCTC